>DATIVQ010000041.1:0-12143 GCA_035465735.1 Rudaea sp. | reverse complement strand
GATGCCGTGGAAGGTGCCGATCGAAAGTCCGCGCGTGCCCTGAGCGATGAGGCCTTCGCAGCGTACGCGCATCTCGCCGGCGGCCTTGTTCGTGAACGTGACGGCCAGGATCGACCACGGCGAGGCGTGCTCGACTTCGAGCAGCCAGGCGATGCGGTGCGTGAGCACGCGTGTCTTGCCCGAGCCCGCACCGGCGAGCACGAGGTAATGCCCCGGCGGCGCGCTGACCGCTTCGCGCTGCGCGGGATTCAAGCCATCGAGAAGGTGAGAAACATCCATGCCGACATTGTACGGGCTGGCGTAGAATGCACGGCCCGAATTTTTCCATCCGCCATGTCCGTTTCCGCCGCACGCAAACACGAGATCGACGCGAACAAGCTGGCCAAGCGCCTGCGCCGCCAGTGCGGGCAGGCGATAGCCGACTACAACATGATCGAGGACGGCGACCGCGTGATGGTGTGCCTGTCCGGCGGCAAGGATTCGTACACCTTGCTGGCGCTGCTGCGCCAGTTGCAGGCCAAGGCGCCGGTGCGTTTCGAACTGGTCGCCGTGCATCTGGACCAGAAACAGCCTGGCTACGACCCGGACGTGCTGCCGGCGTACCTGAAATCCATCGACATGCCGTTCCGGATCCTGGAACAGGACACCTACAGCGTGGTGAAGCGCGTCGTACCGGAAGGCAAGACGATGTGCGGTCTGTGCTCGCGCCTGCGCCGCGGCTCGCTGTACAGCTTCGCCGAACACGAGGGCTTCACCAAGATCGCGCTCGGCCATCATCGCGACGACATCGTCGAAACCCTGTTCCTGAACCTGTTCCATCACGCGACGATGAAGGCGATGCCGCCGAAGCTGCTGTCCGACGACGGTCGGCACGTCGTGATCCGCCCCCTCGCCTATTGCAAGGAAGACGACATCGCCGAATACGCCGCGCAGCAGGGCTTTCCGATCATGCCGTGCAATCTGTGCGGCTCGCAGGAGACACTGCAGCGCAAGGCAATCAAACAGATGCTCGCCGACTGGGAGCGCAAGACACCCGGCCGCATCGAGAACGTGTTTCGTGGCATCGGTGCGATCGCACCCTCGCAACTGGCCGATCGCCAGCTGTTCGATTTCGCCGATCTGGGTAGCCGCAACGAGACTCGCCACGACGAAAGTGCGTGGCTGCTCGGCGACGGCGCCGTCGAATAACCTTTTTCAAATTCCGGATTCTTCGCATGATGTGGTTTCGCAACCTCACGCTGTTTCGTTTTTCCGAAAAAACCGCCAAGTCGCTCAAGTCGCTCGAAGACAAGCTGGACAAGCATCGGTTGCGTGCGCCGGGGCCGCTGGAACTGGCGACGCAGGGATTCATCTCGCCGTTCGGGCGTGACGAGCAAGTCCTTACCCACATGGTCGGCGCCTTCATCCTGCTGAATATCGCAAGCGAGCAGCGTCTGTTGCCGAACTCGGTCGTTTCCGATGAATTGTCTGCGCGTTTGAAGAAAATCACGGAAAAAGAGGGGCGCAAGATCGGCTCCAAGGAACGCAAGCGACTCAAGGATGAAATCCTGACCGACCTTCTGCCGCGCGCCTTCACGAAAGTTTCGCGAACCGGCGCCTATCTGTCGTTAAAATCCGGCTTCGTCGTCCTTGATACCTCAAGCCGAAAATCGGCCGAAGCGGCAATAAGTCAATTACGTCAAGCACTTGGAAGCTTTCCAGCAGTTCCAATGGCGCCGGAGGAATCCCCGCGCCGGCTGATGACGGACTGGCTGATCCATGGCAAGCTACCTGCAGGTCTGGTTCTGGGCGACGAATGCGAACTGCGCGATCCGGCCGAATCCGGCGCCGTGGTGCGCTGCCGCCGCCAGGACCTTGAAACCGATGAGGTGCGCGAGCATCTCAAGAGTGGCAAACAGGTTTTCGCTCTCGGTTTGACCTTCGAGGATCGATTGAGCTTCACCCTCGGCGAGGATCTCGCCGTGCGCAAGCTGCGCTTCCTCGATGTGGTGCAGGACGAACTGGAGGCTTCCGGACGCGACACGGAAGCCGTCGAACTCGACGCGACGTTCACCCTGATGACGTTGGAGCTCGAGCGCCTGTTGCAGAAATTGGAAGAGTGGTTCGGATTGCCCCGGCCGGACGACTGAGCGAGGCGCCATCCGGGGCGGGAAACAAACATGACCGTCGCGGAAAACCAAAGCTATCTGGAACTGGCCACGCCTGCTGGCGAAACCATCAAGGTGCTGCGACGCGCGCATCCACGCGCGCGCCGACTGCGCCTGACCGTCACCTCCGGCGGCGCGCAGGTGTCGTATCCGCAGGGCACGCATCCGGCGCAGGTGTTCGCTTTCCTGCGCAAGCATGCGAACTGGCTCGAACGCAAGCTCGACGAACTGCAGGACGGCGCCGCGCTGCCGCCGCCGCTGAAACCCGGCGTGCCGACCGTGCTGCCGTTGCGCGGTGAGACAACGCGGTTGCAGTGGCGAGACGGCGTGTATCCGCACATCGAACTCACAGACGAGCGCCTGGTATTGTCGCTGCCCAAGCCGCACAACAAGCAGACTTTGCCTGCTGCGCGCGGATTGCTGCATTCGTATCTACATGCGCAGATCCGCCGAGACGTGTCGCGACACCTGGCGCGTTTTACACCGGGCCTCGGCCGTGCGCCGACCGGCATCCGCGTCAAGCCACTCAAGAGTTTGTGGGGCAGCCTCGATACCCGCGATTGCGTCACGCTCGATCTCGCCCTCGCACTCGCGCCACCCGAGGCCCTGCGTTATGTCGTCGTGCACGAGCTGTGTCACCTGCGCGTGCGCAATCATTCGCCGCGCTTCTGGGATCTAGTCGGTTCGTTCGATCCGGACTGGCAAACGCAGCGCGACTGGCTCAAGGCCAGCGGACAGGCACTCAAAGCCGAACTCTCGCGTCTGATTCAACCCTGAGTGTTGGCGGCGCGAAAGCGCCCTAGTTGCGCCGCGACCGGCGCCGCGTCTTCCAGGTGCAGATGGTGCGTGCCGGCCATGCGCACCACTTCGATGCCGTCCACCTGCGCTATGCGCCAACTCATCGGCTCGCGCGGCATGTAGGGCTGCTCAGGCTCGGCCAGGATCAACCCGGTGGGCGCACGAATGCCGCGCAGCACGGCCAGCACCTGCTCCTCGGTGTAACGCACCGGCGAGGTGAGCAGCAGGCGCGGATCGGTTGACCAGGTCAAACCCCCGGCCACCGGCTTGATGCCGCGCTCGACCAGCATCCGCGCCGCTTCGCGCGACAAGTCGCTTGCCCGCATCCGCGCCGCGACCGCCTCGTCGAGATCGGCGAACAGGCGCGGGGACTTGTCCGCGGCCGCGCCGCGTTCGGCGAAGGCGCGCTGCAACGTCCCCAGCGTCTGCTCCGCCGTCTGCGTGAGCGGACCAAGCGCCTCGATCAGCAACAGGCGCTCGATGCGCTGCGGACAGGCGCCGGCGAGCATGCTCGCGACCGCGCCGCCGAGCGAATGGCCGAGCAGGCCGAAGCGGTTCCAGCCGAGCGCGTCGGTTGCGGCGAGCGCATCGCTCAGGTAGTCGACGTAGTGGTACCACGCACCCGGCGGGCGCCAGCCCGAGCGGCCATGGCCGGGAAAATCGATGGCAACAATGTGGAAATGTCCACAAAGCAGCGGCGCAAGCGCATCGAACGAGGCGGCGTTGTCGAGCCAGCCGTGCAGGGCCAGCAGCTTCGGCAGCGATTTGTCGCCCCAGGCGCGTGCGGCCAGGCGCTGGCCGGAAAGCTCCAGCGCGATGTCACGTGCCGCCATCGGCCCAGCCTTGCGTATGGCGTTCGATCAGCGTTCGCAGCAGGCGCACGTGAACGGCGGACGCGTTCAGGGCCGGAATGTAATCCAGGCGCTGCCCACCGGCCTCGATGAATTGCTCGCGGCCGCGGATCGCTATTTCCTCCAGGGTTTCCAGACAGTCGACCGCGAATCCCGGACACAGCGCCTGCACATGGCGTACGCCGGCACGGGCCAACTGCGCCAACACCTCGTCGGTGTAGGGCGCAAGCCAAGGCTCGCGGCCGACGCGCGACTGGAAAGCGATGGTCAATTCCGATTCGGCTGCACCAAGACGTTCACGCAGCAATTCCGCCGTGACCAGGCATTGCTCCCGATACGGATCGCCCGCCTTTGCGTACCGTTGCGGGATGCCGTGGAACGACAACAGCAGGCGTTCGCCGCGGCCGTGCGTGAACCAGTATTTTTCGACGGACGCTGCCAGCGCCTCGATATAGCCGGTTTCGGCGTGGTAGTCGGCAATGCAGCGGATTTCCGGCAGGCGCCGCTCGGTGCGCAGCGCGGCGAAAACGGCGTCGAGAGCCGCAGCGGTGGACGTCGCCGAATATTGCGGATAGAGGGGCAGCACCAGCAGGCGGCGCACGCCGTCGGCAAGCAACCCGCGGATCGTCGCCGCGGCGGAGGGCGCGCCATAGGTCATTGCCGTCGCGACACGCATGCCGGAATCCGCCAGCGACGTGGCCAAGGCATCGGCCAGGGCACGGGAGTTGGCGAGAAGCGGCGAGCCCTGCGGCGTCCAGATCTTGGCGTAGGCCTGGGCGGAGCGGCGTGGGCGTATGCTCAGGATCACGCCATACAGCAAGGGCAGCCACAACCAGCGCGGATAGTCGATGACGCGCTTGTCGCTGAGGAATTGCGCCAGATAACGCCGCACGGCGGATGCCGTGGGCGCGGACGGCGTGCCCAGGTTGACCAGCAACACGGCGGTATCTGCTTGCGCAGGACGGAAATGGGCTGCTGCTGGCTGGATCGGCATGGTGGAGCGGCTACGGGAGGATCCCAAGATCTTGGGGTAACGATGGTCTAGCGTGCATACGGATTGTGGATCCAAGACCGCCTACGTTCGCAGTCTAGCATTGTGACGCCAAGACTTTGTTTTGCTTGAAGCCCCTGCTAGACTGGCGACGCTGCCTCCTCGACGGGGCAGCTGACGATTACTATAAGAACATAACGAGAATACCGCATGCCCCTGCGCACAATCCTGGTTGTGCTCGTGCTTGGCGTCTTCGCCAGCCAGGCGCGCGCCGGCGATATCTTCGGTTACGGCGAAGCATTCAATGTGCTTTACAGCGTCGATTTGACGACGAACACGGCCGTACAGATCGGTGGGGCGGGGACGATCAACGGTCAGGCCATCGCCAACATCGAAGGATTGACCTTCAATCCATCCGGCGCGCTCTACGCGGTTTCGGACGCGGGCGCTGCCAAGACCTTGCTCACCATCGACAAGAACACGGGACTCGCCTCCGCCATCGGCACGCTCGATCTCGGCACGGCGAACCAGCTCGACCTGGCGCTCGCGTTCACCTGCGATGGCAAGTTGTGGATGTCGGCGAGCACGGGCCAGTTTTGGAGCGTCGATCCGGCCACGGCCAATGTCACGGCGCTTGGCAATCTCGGCGTGAAGCTCACCGGCCTCGCCGCGCGCGGCTCGGCCTTGTTCGGCGCCGGCAGCCAGGGCAACAACAACCTGTATTCGATCGACCCGGTCAAGGCGACGGCCACCCTGATCGGAAGCTACCAGTCGGCCGATTACATCACGACGGTCAGCCCCGGATTCGATCCTTCTGGGCAATTGTGGGCCCTGCTCGACTACGTGCCGCCACAACCGGGCAATACCGCAGTCGCGCCGTGGAGCGACTTGGCGAAATTGTCCGCGTCCTCGGGAGCGCTTGCCAATCTCGGCAGCATCACGCCGCCGGCTCCGATCAACACGAATTCGCCGACTTATCTGAACCTGTACCAGATCGGCCTCAAGGGCCTGGCCATTCCAAACGGTGTGTGTGCCGCAACAGCCAATACCGTTTCAACCCCCGCCCTGTCGTGGCGTGGAATCGTTGCCCTGATGGCTTTGGTGCTGCTGCTCGGTGGAACTCGGCTGCTGCAGCGGCGTCCAAGCTGTTGACGCCCGGCCCGCCGGCCGTCCCGCGTTTTTGCGAAGGAACCCATCGATGCCCCGCTGGATCACCCGGCTTGCCGCCTGCGCGGCCCTGTTCGCCGCCACGACGCTGCCGGCCATTGCCGGCGAGCAGGAAAGCGCGCGCGCCAGCAATGCCGTGCGCGTGCTCAAGGAGATCATGCAGGCGCCGGACAGCCGCATTCCCGGACATCTGCTGCGCGACGCCTACGCCGTGGCCGTGATTCCCGACGTCATCAAGGCTGGCCTCATCATCGGCGGACGCCACGGCTTGGGCCTGCTCTCGGTGAAAACGCCGAACGATGTCTGGAGCAATCCCACCTTCATCGGCATGACCGGCGGCAGCATCGGCTTCCAGGCCGGCGTGCAGTCCACCGACGTGATCCTGATTTTCCGCACCCAGCGCGGGGTGGATTCGATCGTGCACGGCAAATTCACGCTTGGCGCCGACGCCTCCGTCGCGGCCGGCCCGATCGGACGCGCCGCGAATGCCGCCACCGACGCCCAGTTGCGCGCCGAGATCTATTCCTACTCGCGCGCGCGCGGACTTTTCGCCGGTGTCGCCCTCGATGGCTCGGTGCTGTCCATCGACAACACCGCCAACCAGGCGGCATACGGCGAAGGCATCACCCCGCGCCGCATTTTCGAGGGGGGATTGGGCAACGTGCCGGATGCGATCGTGGATTTCCGCGATCGCCTGGAGGAGTACACTGCGCGTTGAGGGCGCACGTCGGCGTCACGCCGTGCACTGCACGACGCACCAACAATCTTCCGGAGCACCATCATGGGCGGTTTGAGCATTTGGCATTGGCTGATCATCATCGTCGTGGTCGTGCTGATTTTCGGCACCAAGAAGCTGCCGAACATCGGCGGCGACCTCGCGGCGGCGATCAAGAATTTCAAGAAAGGCATGCAGGATGAGGACAAGTCCGACGCCGCGCAGCTCAAGGCCGATCCGACTCCGGGCCCGCAGGGTCAGTCCACGCCTTCCGCCAACAAGGATGGCAGCAAGGACGGCAACGCGCCGTAACGCCATGTTCGATATCGGCACCGGCGAACTCGCCCTGATCGCAGTGGTCGCGCTGCTCGTGCTCGGACCAGAACGCCTGCCGAAAGCCGCGCGCACCGCCGGCGCACTCGTGCGGCGCGCGCGTGCGAGCTGGCAGAACGTGCGCGGCGAAATCGAGCGCGAACTGGCGGCCGAGGAGCTCAAGCAATCGATCAAGCGCGGCGCAGAGCAGCTTGATCCGCGCGCCGACATCAGTGCCGCTCTTCGCGACGCGGTGCACGGTCCGCCCCAACCCGCCGATCCGCCGGCTCCATCCGATGAGCGGCTCTGAATCGACACCGCCGGACGACGAAGATCGCGGCGGCAACGAGCAGTCCTTCCTCGCGCACCTGATCGAGTTGCGCGCACGCCTGCTCAAGGCAATCGCCGCCGTGCTCGTGGTGCTGGTCGCGCTGTTGCCGTTCGCCGACCGCATGTACCACTTCATTGCCGAACCGCTGCTGCAACGCCTACCGCAGGGCGCGCACATGATCGCGATCGAAGTGGCCTCGCCGTTCATGACGCCGGTGAAACTCGCGGCCGTGGTCGCGCTGTTCCTGGCGATGCCGGCGGTGCTTTATCAACTGTGGCGTTTCGTCGCGCCTGGCCTTTATCGGCACGAAAGGAAAATGGCCCTGCCGTTGCTGGTGGCGAGCGTTGGCATGTTTTATCTCGGTTGCGCGTTCGCCTATTACCTGGTGCTGCCCAAGGTATTCGTGTTCCTGCTCGGCGTCACCCCGGACGGCGTGGCGATCATGACCGACATCGGCAAATATCTGGACTTCGTGTTGACCATGTTCCTCGCCTTTGGCGTGTGCTTCGAGGTGCCAGTCGTGGTTTTCCTGCTTGCCTTGCTCGGTGTCGTCACTGCCGAGCAACTGACCCGGCAGCGCCCGTATGTCGTGCTCGGTGTGTTCGTGATTGCGGCGGTGCTGGCGCCACCGGACGCACTGTCCATGCTTCTGCTCGCCATTCCGATGTGCCTGCTTTACGAGCTTGGCGTCATTGCCGTGCGCCTGTTCGTGCGCCGCGACGAGGCCGGCGCACAGGCCGCTCCGAAGGCCTGATCGCCGCTTTCACCGACCCCGTTTTTGTCGCATCGCAGCGCCGCTTTCGGCGGATACTGCGTTGTCTTTTGCGGCATTCTGGCATAGACTGGATGTTGCATTTGACACATTTTCCACATCGCGCACTCCCCCTGCGCACACCCCGAAAACAGGAGCTCAAGAACATGGCCAAGAATGAAGATACACGCGACGCCAGTTTGCGCGTGTCGAAGAAGACGCGCGACAGCCTGAAAGCCGCCGCGGCCGTCGCCGGTCGCCCGCTGTACGATGTCACCAACGAAGCGATCAACAACTATCTCGCCTCGGTCAAGTCGGGTGGCGCGCGCAAAGGCAAGAAGTAAGAATTCTCCGTCCGCGCTCTGCGCGCGGATGCACCAACAAAAACGGCCCGAGCGGGCCGTTTTTTGTTTTGCGCCGATTCGATTTCAAACGCTTCAATTGCGGACGAGTCGGGCGAACCGCCGCAATACCGCGCGCGCCTGCGGTGTGGCGCGAACCTCGCGCAACATCGCCGGAACGTCGAAATCCTCGTCGACCAGTGCGCCGTCGCGGGCGCGGATGTAGGCGCGCATCTCGCGCGCGCCGAATTCGGGATGGAACTGCAGGCCCCATGCGTGCGGCGCGAAGCGCACGGCCTGGCACGCGTCGAGCTTGGATCGCGCCAGCACGACGGCCTCGCGTGGCGGCTCGAGCACGGTTTGCAGGTGCGTGGCTTGTGCGTCGAACACGGGTGGTGCCGAATCGAACAGTGCATCCTGCGCGGATTCCTGCCGGCGCTCGATGCGCACGCTGCCCATTTCGCGTCCGTGCGGGTTGTAGCCGACGCGACCGCCAAGGGCATGCGCGAGCAGCTGGTGCCCGTAACAGACGCCGAGCACGGGAATATCTGCATCGACGGCGCGACGCAGCCAACGCTCCGTGGCTTCGCTCCAGTCCAGCCGATCGGTCACCATGGCGCCGGAGCCGGTGACGACCACGCCGGACACGGATCGCGGCGGCGGCAATGGCACGCCGCGATCCACGCGCACGCAGCGCGTCTGGCTCGGCGACAGACCCATTCCACGCCGGAACCATTGCGCGAAGTCGCCGAATTGGCGGCGCACGGCGGGAATCGCCGTGCCGGTTTGCACGATCAGGATCGTCATGATTCGATCGGGGGCAATATTCCGATGACTTCGGCGATGGTGGTCACACCGCGCGCAACCTGTTGCGCCGCGCTCACACGCAACGGCCGCATGCCTTCGGCGAGCGCGGTTTCGCCGAGCCGGGCTAGGTCGAGCGTGGGCTGGATCATCTGCCGCAGTTGCGGCGAAATGCGCATCATCTCGTAGATGCCGGTACGGCCGAGAAAGCCGGTGTTGCGGCATTCCAGGCAACCGGTCGGGGCGAACACGCGTTCAGGCGGCGGCAAGCGCCAGCGATGCACCAGCGCATCCCAGCCGCTCGCGTCGAGTTTCGCTTCGACTTTGCAATGCGGACACAGAGTGCGCACGAGGCGCTGCGCGACGACACCGGCGAGCGTGGACTGGATCAGGTAGTGCGGCGCACCCAGATCCAGCAGGCGCGACAGCGCGCTCGGCGCATCGTTCGTGTGCAGGGTCGACAGCACCAGATGCCCGGTCAACGATGCCTGGATCGCCATCTGCGCGGTTTCCAGATCGCGGATTTCACCGATCATGATGATGTCCGGATCCTGACGCATCAAAGTGCGCACGCCGGCCGCGAAGTCGAGGTCGATCGCCGGCTGCACCTGCATCTGGTTGAATTCCTGCGACACCATTTCGATCGGGTCTTCGATCGTGCACAGGTTGACGTCGGGCGTGGCCAGATGCTTGAGTGTGGAATACAGCGTCGTGGTCTTGCCCGAACCGGTCGGGCCCGTAACGAGCACGATGCCGTGCGGACGCTCGACCAAGTGGCGCCAGATCGTTTCCTCCTCGGCGGAAAAGCCGAGCTGGCGGAATTCCTTGACCACGATGTCGGGATCGAAGATGCGCATCACGACCTTTTCGCCAAATGCGGTTGGCATGGTCGACAGGCGCAATTCCACTTCGCGGCCTTCGGCCGAGCGCGCCTTGATACGGCCGTCCTGCGGGCGGCGTTTTTCGGCAAGGTCCATGCGTCCGAGAATCTTCACGCGCGAAGTCACCGCGATCATCACCGGCGTGGGCAGCTCGAAGACCTTGTGCATCACGCCATCGATGCGGAAGCGGATCGGGCTCATGTCGCGGCGCGGTTCGAGATGAATGTCGGAGGCACGCTGGTCGAAGGCATATTGCAGCAGCCAGTCAACGATGTGCACGACGTGGCGGTCGTCGGCGCCGATGTCGCCGGCCTTGCCCAGTTCCAGCAATTGCTCGAAATTCAGGACCGCCCGACTATCCAGACCGCCATCGAGCTTGGCGTCTTTCGCCTTCTGGATCGATTTCTGCACGCCGTAGAATTCGGCCAGATACCGGTTCAGATCGATGGGACTGACCACCACGCGCTGGATGTCGCGGCGCAGGATGTGGCCCAAATCCGCCAGCCAGCGCGTGTCGAACGGCTCGCAGGTGGCGATCACCACCTGCATCGGGCTCACCGCGACCGGCAGGATGCGATAGCGTTGCGCATAGGCATGCGACACGACCTGCGTCACCGCCGCCGCGTCGATCTTCATCGGATCGATTTTCAGGTAGGGAAGCTTGGCTTTTTCCGCCAGCCAGTGTGCGAGTACCTCGATGCTGAGCGGCTTGTTGTCCTGCGGATTGTTCAGCTTCTGGTTCGCCACGAGTACCAGCGGGTGCAGTTCGAGCTTGCCGCGCGCGCTGCGCCCGTCGGCGCGCGCCTTGAGCAGGTCGGCTTCGTTGATCATCCCGTCCTGCTTGAGCGCAGCGAGCACCGCGTCCAGATCCAGGCGCCGGTGCAGGCCCAGCGGCGGTGCTTCGGGGACGCTGAATTTCGGGCGTTGCGGAACCGTTGCCATGCGCGATCTTCTCTCAAACTCAGCCCTGCGCCGCTATACTAACGCGCTTTGCGCCAGCGAGCCGTGCACCATGTCAGGTCCGACTTTTCAGGACGTCATCCAGAAGCTTAACGTCTATTGGGCAGGGCAGGGCTGCGCACTGATCCAGCCGCTCGACACCGAAGTCGGCGCGGGCACGTTTCACCCGGCTACATTCCTGCGCGCGCTCGGACCCGAACCGTGGGCCGCGGCCTATGTGCAACCGTCGCGCCGTCCCACCGACGGGCGCTATGGCGAGAATCCGAACCGCTTGCAGCACTATTACCAGTATCAAGTAGTGATGAAGCCGAATCCCGACAACATCCTGGATTTGTATTTCGGTTCTCTGGCCGCGCTCGGCATCGATCCGCTCGTCCACGACCTGCGCCTGGTCGAAGACAACTGGGAATCACCGACGCTCGGCGCCTGGGGCTTGGGCTGGGAAGTGTGGCTGAACGGCATGGAAGTCACCCAGTTCACCTACTTCCAGCAGGCCGGCGGGCTGGAGTGCAAGCCGGTGACCGGCGAGATCACTTATGGTCTCGAACGTCTGGCAATGTACCTGCAAAATGTTGACAACGTCTACGATCTGGTTTGGACTGTCGCGCCACACGGCACCGTTACCTACGGCGATGTTTTCCACCAGAACGAGGTCGAGCAGAGTACTTACAACTTCGAGCACGCCAATGTGCCCGAACTGCTGCACTGGTTCGACGTCTGCGAGGCCGAGGCAAAGAAACTCGTCGAATTGAACCTGCCACTGCCGGCCTACGAACAAGTCTGCAAGGCTTCGCACAGTTTCAATCTGCTCGATGCGCGCCGCGCGATCAGCGTGACCGAGCGCCAGCGCTACATCCTGCGCGTGCGCGCCATCGCGCGCGCGGTCGCCGAGGGGTATGTGGCCAAGCGCGAAAAACTGCGCGCAGACAAGATGGGCCGGAGCGCCGAGCATGTCTGAGACAAAGGCTTTACTTATCGAAATCGGCTGCGAAGAGTTGCCGCCGAAGGCGCTGGATGAACTTGCCGCCGCATTCACGCAAGGTATCTGCGGCGCGCTGGGCAAGCGCGCCATCGCCGCTGATGTTCAAAATGCC
>DATIVQ010000040.1:0-2753 GCA_035465735.1 Rudaea sp. | reverse complement strand
GGCTTCGTCGGCTCCTGCAATGCCGGTGCCGCCGAGGCACGCGGAGAATACCTCGCCTTCCTCAACAACGACGCCGTGGTCGAGGACGGCTGGCTCGACGCGCTGCTGCGTGTGTTTGACGAAGAACCCGAGGCCGGTCTGGTCGGCGCCAAGCTCGTCTATCCCGACGGACGCCTGCAGGAAGCCGGCGGCATCGTGTTCGCCGACGGCTCGGGCTGGAACTACGGACGCTTCGAGAATCCGGCCGATCCGCGTTTCGAGTTCCGCCGCGAAGCCGATTACTGCTCCGGCGCGGCGATCATGATCCGGCGCGATCTGTTCGAGAAGCTCGGCGGTTTCGACACACGCTACGCGCCGGCCTACTACGAGGACACCGATCTCGCCTTCGCCGTGCGCGCCGCCGGCAAGAAGGTCTTCTACGAGCCGCGCGCGGTCGTCGTGCATTTCGAGGGCGTGACCGCGGGCACCGACACCGGCAGCGGCATGAAGCGCTTCCAGACCGTGAACCGCGGCAAGTTCCTGGAAAAGTGGAAAAATGAACTCACGCACCAGCCGGTGCCGATTCATGACGCGAAGGATGCCGAGGCCGCCGCGAATTTCCGAACGCATGGCCACGTGCTGATCGTGGATGCCTACACGCCGACGCCGGACCAGGATTCCGGTTCGCTGCGCATGCTCAACCTGATGCGGCTGCTGCGCGAAGCCGGCCATGCGGTAAGCTTCCTGCCCGACAACCGCGCGCATGCCGGCAAGTACACGCAGGCGCTGCAGGCGCTCGGCGTGCAGGCGCTGTACCACCCTTTCGTCTCCGATCCGGTTGCGTGGCTGCGCGCCAACGGCAAAGCGCTGACCGCCGTTGTCCTTTCGCGCCATTACGTGGCCGCAAACTACGTCGGCCTCGCGCGCCTGTACGCGCCACAGGCACGCCTTATTTTCGATACCGTCGACGTGCACCACCTGCGCGAGCAACGCGCCGCGGAACTGAGCGGCAGCGCCGAGCAGGCGGCGCAGGCCGCGCGCACGCGCGCGCAGGAATTGAAGCTGATGCGCGAATGCGACGTCACGCTCGTCGTCAGCACGGCCGAAAGGGTTCTGCTCGAAGGCGAATTGCCGAACGCACGCATCGAGGTGCTGTCGAACGTGCACGAAGTCCACGGCCGCCGCCGCGAATTCGGCGAGCGTCGTGATCTGGTTTTTGTCGGCGGCTTCCAGCATCCGCCGAACGTGGATGCGGTGCAGTGGTTCGTGAACGAGGTTTTCCCGCGTGTGCGTGCCGCATTGCCCGAGGTCGTCTTTCATGTGATCGGCAGCAAGGCGCCGAAAGCGATCTTGGAACTGGCGCACGACGGCGTGCAGGTGCACGGCTACGTCGCGGATATCGCCCCGTTCATGGACGGCTGTCGCCTCGCGCTCGCGCCGCTGCGCTACGGTGCCGGCGTCAAGGGCAAGATCAACATGGCGATGAGCTGCGGCCTGCCGGTGGTGGCGACGACGCCCGCCGCCGAGGGCATGCACGCGCGCGACGGCGAGGATTTGCTTGTCGCCGACGCACCCGGGGATTTTGCCGCCGCGATCGTGCGCGCCTACGGCGATGCGGCCTTGTGGAAAAAACTGTCCGACAACGGCCTCGCCAACGTGCGCCAGCACTTTTCCTTCGACGCCGCGCGCGTGGCGCTGCAGCGCATCCTCGCGCCCTAATTCGCCGGCATCGATTCAAATTGCGCGCGTAGTGCCGCCAGGCGCGGATTGTTCGGGTTCAACTCGCGCGCGGCGTCGAGGGCATGACCGGCATCGGCGCGGCGCTTCTGCGCGATGAACCCCTGCGCCTGATCGAGGAACACGTCGGCGAGGCGATCGCGCATCGCCGGCACGGACGCATCGCCGGGGTCGGATTCGGAAACCGCGTCGATGTAGGCGCGCGCCTTGTACGGCGTGCCGTTGCGGATCGCCTGCTCGAACAGTTCCCTGGCGCGCGCCGGGATCTTCGCCAGTCCCGCCATCGCCGCTGCGTTGTCCGCATCGATGGTCAGTACTGCACGGTACTTGTCGAAGGCGCAGTCGCCGGGCGGCAGGATCAGGTTGCCGGCCGCCATCGCCTGATCGGCGGCGGCAAGCATCTGCTGGATGCGCGCCTGATCGGCCGGCGTGATCTGCGCCTTGCGCGTCGCCGCTTCAAGCCGCTCGCGCGCGTCGCCCAGGCGCGCGTTCGCCTTGCGCAGCGCCGGACTGTCGGGCGCGGCCTGCGCGGCCTGCTGCAGCAAGGCCGCGGCTTGCGTGGCGTTGTCGTCGTCCAGTGCCGCGTTGGCCTGCGCGATCAATGTCTGCGCGAGCCTGGCCATGCCGGCCTTCGCGCGTGCATTCGACGGATCGCTCTTGAGCGCGGACTGGAACAGGGCCAATGCGCCATCCGCCCCGGCGATGCGTCCGGCGCGCTGCTGCGCTTCGGCGCGCGAGAGCGCATCTTCCAGCGCCTGCTGCTGGCCGGCATGCAGCTTGGCGATCGCGCCGCGCAGTTCGGGAATCGCCGGATGGTTCGGCGAAAGCTGCGCCAGTTCCGCGATGAGCTGGTTGGCCTGATCCACGTTGTTCGCCGCGATCGCGTCGCGCGCCTGCTGGGCCACGGCCTCGGCGACCTTCTTCAGTCCGTTCAACGCCAGCGCATTCGTCGCGTCGGCATCGAGCACGCGCTGGTAGGTTTCGGCGGCGCTGCCGCTGCCGACGAGCTTGCCGGCCGCGAGTGCGGCGTCGGCCTT
>DATIVQ010000039.1:0-9456 GCA_035465735.1 Rudaea sp. | reverse complement strand
GACCACGCCGATGCCGACGGTGCGCTGCTTCCAGATGCGGTTGTCGGTGAGCAGCGTTTCGTATTCGTCGACGCGATGCGGGAAATCGTCGGCGAAGGCGTCCAGAAAATCGAGCATCGAACCCTCGCGCCAGGCGTTGCGCCGATTCAGGTCAGCACCCTTGTGCCAGCGCGATTCCTTGTACTGCGGCATCCGATCGGGCAGGTCGCGGTAGACGCCGCCGGGGCGGTAGTACGTGGCATGCATGCGCGCGCCGGACACCGCCTCGTAGCAGTCCATCAGTTCCTCGCGCTCGCGGAACGCGTACAGGAATACCGCCATGGCGCCGAGGTCAAGCGCGTTGGAACCGATCCACATCAGGTGATTGAGGATGCGCGTGATCTCGTCGAACAGGGTGCGGATGTACTGTGCGCGCAGCGGCGCTTCGATGCCCATCAGTTTTTCGATGGCGCGCACGTAGGCGTGTTCGTTGCACATCATCGACACGTAGTCGAGGCGATCCATGTAACCGATCGACTGGTTGAACGGCTTGGACTCGGCCAATTTTTCAGTGCCGCGGTGGAGCAGGCCGACGTGCGGATCGGCGCGTACGACGGTTTCGCCGTCCATCTCCAGCACCAGGCGCAGCACGCCGTGCGCGGCGGGATGCTGCGGGCCGAAGTTGATCGTGTAGTTCCTGATCTCTTGCATGGCTATTTCTTCGCCTCGCCGGCAGCCTCGGCCTGCGCCTGTTCCCAGCGCGAATCGTGCCGAATCACGCGCGGCACGGTCACGCGCGGCACGACGCTGGTCACCGGCTCGTAGATGACGCGACCGAGCGCTTCATCGAAGCGCACCTCGACATTGCCGATCAGCGGGAAATCCTTGCGGAACGGGTGGCCGACGAAACCGTAGTCGGTGAGGATGCGGCGTAGGTCCGGGTGCCCCTCGAAGACGATGCCGAACAGGTCGAAGGCCTCGCGCTCGAACCAGTTCGCGCCCGGCCACAGCCCTACCAGCGAAGGCACCACCGGCAGCGCGTCGTCCTGGGCACGGCAATGCAGGCGCACGCGGCAGTTGTGCGCGAGCGAGGTCAGCTGCACGGCCACGCCAAAGCGCTTGTCGCCCACGCCGGGATGCGGACGCCGGTTCCAGTCGAAGCGACCGGGGCCGTCGCCTTCCACGCCGCGCGAGAACCCGGTCGAAGTCACGTCGGTGGTGTCCCACTCGGCTTGGCCGTAACTCAGGTAATCCACGCCGCACAGGTCGATGAACTGCTCGAAACGGAACTGCGCGTCGTCGCGCAAATGTCTTGCCACGGCAAGCCAGTTTTCCGGCAGCACGTCGACGATGATTTCGTCACGCCACTCGTGCGTAGCGGCGATCTTGTCGCCGAGCTGCGCGGCGATGCGTTGCGCGAGCGTATCCGTGCTCATGCGCTGCGCACCTTCTCGGGCTTCTTGCCGACCGTTTCCGTGCGGCGGATCTTCTTTTGCAATTGCAGGATGCCGTAGACCAACGCTTCGGCCGTGGGCGGGCAACCGGGCACGTAGACGTCGACCGGCACGATGCGGTCGCAACCACGCACGACGGCATAGGAATAGTGGTAGTAGCCGCCGCCGTTCGCGCACGAACCCATCGAGATGACCCACTTGGGATTCGGCATCTGGTCGTAGACGCGGCGCAACGCCGGCGCCATCTTGTTGACCAGGGTGCCGGCGACGATCATCACGTCGGACTGGCGCGGACTCGGGCGGAACACGACGCCGTAGCGGTCGAGGTCGATGCGCGCCGCCCCGGCATGCATCATCTCCACCGCGCAGCATGCCAGGCCGAAGGTCATCGGCCACATTGAACCGGTGCGCGCCCAGTTGACCAGATCGTCCATGCGCGCAGTCGCCCAGCCGCGCTGCACCAGCGGGTTGTCGCCGTCCGGGCGCAGGATGTCCGCAACCGGGCCGGTCGGCACCGGGTTGAGGAAGAGCTTCTTCTCGACGGTGGTATCGATCACTCCCACTCCAGAGCTCCTTTCTTCCAGCAGTATACAAATCCCAAAAGCAGCAACGCCAGGAACATCAGCATCTCGACCAGGGCGACGATGCCGATGTGCTTGAACACCACTGCCCACGGGAACAGGAAGGCGATTTCCAGATCGAAGATGATGAACAGGATGGCGATGAGGTAGTAGCGCACGTCGAACTTCATGCGTGCATCTTCGAAGGCCTCGAAGCCGCATTCGTAGGCTTCGGCTTTTTCCTTGTTCGCGCTGCGCGGACCGAGCAGCGCGCCGATGCCGAGCAAGGCCACGCCGATGCCGCCGGCGACGATCAGGAACAGGAGTATCGGCAAGTATTCGGCCAACACGGGACAAGATACCTCGCAACGAAGCGGCAAAGCCTGCGGATTTTCGCATGCGCGCGGGGAAACGCGCAACGCGAAACCACCATCCGGCCACAAAAAAACCCGCTCGCGCGGGTTTGCTTGTTGGTGCCCAGGAAAGGACTCGAACCTTCACGCCTTTCGGCGCTACCACCTCAAGGTAGTGCGTCTACCAATTCCGCCACCTGGGCAAGGAGAATGATTACTATTTCTTTGGAGCTTCTGGTTTTCCGCTGTTTTTCTTTGCGGCCGCGGCCGCGGGCGCGACAACCGGCGCTGCCGTCGCAGCGGGCTTGTCGGATGCGGCCGCCGGTGCGGCCGGCACGTCGCTCTTGACCGGTGAGGCCGGCGCCGCTGCCGGCGCGGGAGCCTGGGCGGGCGCGGGCGTAGCGACGCCGCTCATGATGCCCAGGTCGCTGTTCGGGTTTGCGACGGGATGAAGATAAACGCCCATCGCGATGCTGAGGACGAAGAACACCGCCGCGAGGACCGCGGTGCTGCGCGACAGGAAGGTAGACGCGCCGCGCGCGCCGAACACGGTGGCCGACGCGCCGCCGCCGAATCCCGAGCCGGCCGCCGCGCCATCGCCGCGCTGCAGGAGGATGAGCACGCACATCGCGATCGCGACGAGCACATAAAAGATATTGAAAATCGTGAGCAACATGGGCAATTCCGTCGAATCAGCCCTGCGCCGCAGCGCAGATGGCCAGAAAATCCGCGGCGACAAGCGAAGCGCCGCCGATCAGTCCGCCGTCGATATCCGGCTGGGCAAACAGCCCGGCCGCATTGTCCGGCTTCACGCTGCCGCCGTACAAGATCCGCAGCGAGCCGGTGATTTTACCATCTTCCCGGCGGATTTTGTCACGGATGAAGGCGTGCACGGCCTGGGCCTGCTCGGGCGAGGCCGTTCGTCCGGTGCCGATCGCCCATACCGGCTCATAGGCAACCACGGCATCGGCGAGGCTGGCAGCGCCGCTGCGCGCGATCACCGCATCGAGCTGCGCCGCAATCACGCCCTCCGTGTATCCGGCGTCGCGCTGTTCCAGCGTTTCGCCCACGCACAGCACCGGAACCAACCCGACCGTCTGCGCCTGCGCATACTTGGCGGCGACGATCTCGCTGGATTCGGCATGGTACTGCCGGCGCTCGGAATGGCCGACCAGGGCGTGGCTAGCGCCGACATCCTTGATCATCTGCGCCGCCACGTCGCCGGTGAAAGCGCCCTTGTCGTGTGCGCTGACGTCCTGAGCGCCGAACGCGATCGGCGCGTTCACATGTGCCGCGATCAGTTCGGCAAGGTACGGAAACGGCGGGAACACGGCGATCTCGCAGGCCATGGCCGGCGCCTTCGCGATCGCGTCGACGAGCACGTGTGCGCTCGCCCGCGAGCCGTGCATCTTCCAGTTTCCGGCGACGATCTTGCGGCGCATGTGCAACCCCGAGTATCAGCGGCGCGCAGGATAACCCAACCGGCAAACGGATAGAATCACCGGATGAATACACCTGTCTATTCGAACCGCTTCGGCCTCGTCACCGGCGCTTCGGCCGGCATCGGCGCCGCTTTTGCGCGCGAACTCGCCGCGCGCGGCGCATCACTCGTGCTGACCGCGCGACGCACGGAGCGACTCGATGCGCTCGCCGCCGAACTGCGCGAAAAACACGGCGCGCGCTGCGAATGCATCGCGTCGGACCTGGCCGATCCGACCGCCGTCGAATCCCTGTGCGCGGAAATCGCGCGCCGCGGCATCGCCATCGATATCCTAATCAACAATGCCGGTTATGGCGTACCCGGCAGTTTCCTCGCGCCGGCATGGCGCACGCATTCGGATTTCATCCGCGTGTTGATGACGGCGCCGTGCGAACTCATCTACCAATTGCTGCCAGGCATGCAGCAGCGCGGTTACGGACGCATCCTCAACATCGCTTCGCTGGCCGGGCATATTCCGGGTTCGGCCGGACACACGCTGTATGGTGCGTCGAAGGCGTTTCTGATCAAGTTCTCGCAGTCGCTGGCGCTGGAAAACACGGCGACCGGCGTGAACGTGTGTGCCGTCTGCCCGGGATTCACCTACTCGGAATTCCACGACGTCACCGGTACGCGCGGCATTGTCTCGAAAATGCCGAAATGGATGTGGATGCACGCCGATGAAGTCGCGCGCCTCGGCGTCGATGCTGCCGAGCGCGGCGAAATCGTGTGCGTGACCGGCCGCGCCAACCGCGCGATCAAGACCCTGTTCAAGCTGCTGCCGGACCGTTTCGCCCTGCGCTCGATGCAGAAGCGATCGCGCAGTTTCCGTGCGCGCGACTAAAGCACTTATTTCATTTTGGCCGTATAGACGTCTTTTCCAAACGCGCGTAAACCCGGAGCGGCCGCATAACCCAGGTGCGACAGGCCGAACAGGTCCTCGATGCTGCGCAGCAAGGAGTAATGGTTGTAATCCTGAGCGGATGTCGTGCCCGGTGCTATAAATGGTGAAACCAGCACCGTACCGATGCGTCCGCCGCCCGGTCCAAACCGGCCCGGCGACGGCCCGTCCGGCAGCGGCAGCTCGCCGCAGCAGGCATCGCCCGCTGTGCCTTCGTCGAAGGTGACGACAAGCAAGCCGTCCTTCCGGAATGCCGGCGACGCGAGAATCTTCGGCACCCATGCGCGCAGGAACGCATCCGCCGAAATCAACCCGCCCGGCTCGCCGTTCTTGCACGGCGCATCGTGGCCGTCGTGGCACAGGTTCGGCGTGATGAACGCGAAGTTCGGCGTCGTCGTAGCACTGCCGAGATCGTGATTCAGCGCATCGAGACTCACCACATGCGCGGCGCAGCGCGCCGGATCGTCGATGATGGAATGAAAGTAGACGAAGGGATTGTGCTTGGCCGCGTACTGATCGTCCGGCGCCGCATGTTGGGTGTGGTCATTGGCGCCGATGGCGGCATGCCCGCACGTTGCCGATTCGCGCGCAGGATCCGCGCCCATGTCATCCATGTACCCCTTCCACGTGAACCCGGCCGCTTCCAATTGATCGGGCAGGGTCTTCACATCGGGCGGATACACGCAGCCTTCGCCGATGGCCTGCCCGTTCGCATCCAGGCCAGGCCGCGTGCGCACGAAATCGGCGAAAACGTGGCAATCCGCCTGCGTCGCTGCGTTCGGCGCCTGTCCGCTGATCATGGCGATGTAGTTGTCCAGGCTCAGGTGGCCGATGGCGTAGTAGTTCGCCAGCATGGCGCCTTGCCCGGGCAATTCGTGCGCGAGGTAAGGCGCGATGGAGTTTTCGCTGAACGTGACCTCGAACGGTTCGTTTTCCAGCACGATCACGAAGACGTGGCGGATCGGCGGCTGGCCCGCTATGCGCCTTGGCGTCGTGGCGCAACCCGCCAACAACATCGCCATCGTCGCGAAAAACGTGAAGCGAATCGATCCCCTCATGCGACCCTCCAAAATCAGGACAAGCTGTCAGATCAGCTTGATCTCGCGCAGCCGCTGCTGCAGGTACTCGTGCGCGGTGATCGAGGTGTCGTAGCGACGCGGATTGTCGACGGTGATGCACGACGGCAGCGGATCGAGCACCACATCCGGATTCGGATGCAGGAAGAACGGCACCGAATAGCGCGGCTTGCGCGCCTGATTGCCAGGCGGATTGACGACGCGATGCGTGGTCGAGGGATACACGTGGTTGGTCAGGCGCTGCAGCATGTCGCCGATGTTGACCACGATGGTGTCGGCATCGGAGGTGAATGGTACCCACTCGCCCGCGCGCGATTTGACTTCCAGCCCCGCGCTGCTCGCCCCGACCAGCAGGGTGATGAAATTGATGTCCTCGTGCGCGCCGGCGCGCACGTTCGGAACGTCCGCCGCCGTGATCGGCGGATAGTGGATCGGACGCAGGATGGAATTGCCGAAATTCGTCTTGTCGGCGAAGAATTCTTCCGACAGACCGATGTGCAAAGCCAGCGCGCACAATACGCGCGAGCCGAGCGCGTCGAGCGCGCCGTACAGGGCGAGGCCATGGTCGCGGAATTCCGGAATTTCGGCAGGCCACACGTTCGGCGGCATCACGTCCGCGAATTTCGAGCCGGCCGGCAACTCGCGGCCGATGTGGTAGAACTCCTTCAGATCCGGATAGCGCGAATCCTTGGCCGTCTCGATGCCGAATGGCGTGTAACCGCGCGCACCGCCGCTGCCCTTGAGGTGATATTTCCGCTTCGTTTCGTCCGGCAGCGCGAAGAAGCGCACGAAGGCATCGTAGGCGCCGTCGATCAGCGCTTGCGGAATGCCGTGGCCGCGGATGCCGGCGAAACCCCATTCGCGATAGGCCGCGCCGAGCTCCGCGACGAAAGACGCGCGGTCACCGCTGCCGGAAGGTTCGTTGTAGCGACGTATGTCGAGAGTCGGAATGCGTGTGTTCATGCCGCAGATTCTACGGCGGTCGCGAGTTCCAGTGCGAGCCGCCGCACTTCGCCTTCATCCTCGCCTTCCACCGTCACCCGCACCAGCGGTTCGGTGCCGGATGGGCGCAACACCACACGACCGCGTCCGCGCAAAGTCTCTTCCACGCGCCGCAGCGTGGCCTGCACCGGCGCTTTCGCAATCGTCGCGGCACCGCCCGCCATGCGCACGTTCAGCATCACTTGCGGCACACGGTGCAGCGGCGCGCGTGCCTGTGCCAGCGTGGTGCCCTGGCGTTGCAGGGCGCCGAGCACGAGCAAGGCGCTGAGGATGCCGTCGCCGGTAGGCGCGTGTTCCAGGCTCAACAGATGGCCCGAGGCCTCGCCACCGAGCGTGCCGCCGCGCTCCTTGAGCATCTGCAGGACGTAACGGTCGCCCACGCTTGCGCGCAGAAATTGCGCGCCGAGTTCGCCGATCGCGCGCTCCACGCCGAAGTTCGTCATCGACGTGCCCACTACCGGGCCGCGCAACGCTCCGCGCGCCTGCGCGTCGCGCACGAGGATGTAGAGCAGGTCGTCGCCATCGGCGAGCTTTCCATCCGCGTCCACCATCTGCACACGGTCGCCATCGCCGTCGAAGGCGATACCGATATCTGCGCCGTACTCGCGCACCGCCGCCTGCAGCGCCGCGACATGGGTGGCGCCGCAATCGCGGTTGATGTTCTCGCCATCAGGATTCACGCCGATCGCATGCACCTGCGCGCCGAGATCGGCGAACAGTTTCGGCGCGATGCCGTACGTCGCCCCGTGCGCGCAATCGAGCACGAGCGCCAAGCCGCGCAATTGCAGGTCGGGCACGGCAGCGCGGCAGTGCGCGGCATAGCGCCGTGCGGCGTCATCCACGCGCGCGGCCTTGCCGATGCGCACGGGCGCCTCGCCGTCGGCGTCGAGCGCGCGTTCGATCGCCAGTTCCACGTCGTCGCCGAGCTTTTCGCCGTTGCCGTCGAAGAACTTCACGCCGTTGTCCCAGTACGGATTGTGCGAGGCGCTGATGACGATGCCGGCGCTGCCGTGCAGATCGCGCGTGAGGAACGCGACGGCCGGCGTCGGCATCGGCCCGAGCAGGCGCACGTTGGCGCCGGCAGATACGAGCCCCGCTTCCAGTGCAGACTCGAGCATGTAGCCGGATACGCGCGTGTCCTTGCCGATGAACACCGGCGCGGCACTGCCGTTTGCCAGCACGCGGCCGGCGGCGCGGCCAAGGCGCAGCATGAACTCGGCGGTGATCGGCGGCTCGCCCGCGCGGCCGCGGATGCCGTCGGTGCCGAAGTATTTTTTTCCAGTCATCGTCTACCTGCTCGTCATTCCGACCATGGATTGGCCGGAATCCAGGCGGCAGGAAGCCATCAGAAAGACACCGGATTGCGGCTTTCGCCCGAATGACGATGCTTGAAATTCACATCGTATACGTCGGCTTGTCCGACCCCAGAATACCGGCGAGTATGGATTCGATCTTGGTCCGCGCCGCCTCGCCGTCGGACGAATCGTTAAACTGCACGCCGATGCCCGCAGCGCGATTGCCCTGCGAGCCGGCCGGGGTGATCCACACGATCTTGCCCGGCACCGGCAAACGGTCCTTCTCGTCCATCAGGGTGAGCAGGATGAAGACCTCGTCGCCAAGGTTGTAGCGTTTGGCCGTGGGCACGAACAGGCCGCCGCCGCGCACGAACGGCATGTAGGCGTTGTAAAGCGCGGTCTTGTCCTTGATCGTCAGTGGCAGGATGCCCTGCCGCGGCATGCCGATATTGGGTGCGGCCATTGCCCTTGCTCCTCGTTACGCGGCCAGCGCCGACAGCGCGTCCAGTATCACCAGCTCCGGCCGCAACGGCCCGCGCAATTGTTCGCGGGCGCGGTTGATGCGGTCGAATCCCGCCGCTAGCTTGGGCAATTCGGCGGGCGCGGTCAAGGCGCGGGCCAAATCTTGCAGGTGCATGGCCGCGAACCACAGGCGCCGTTCCGGATCGGACTTGCTCCAGCGGTTGGCGATCTGCGATGCCGACGCCGTTCCGCCGCACAAGGCGCGCAGGTCGGCATCGACTTCCGCGTGCAGTTCCAGACCGCCCGACTTGGCCAATTCCAGCGCGATGCCCGGATTGCCCGCGGCCACGTCCAGCGCCGTGGCCGCGGTTTTCGCGTCCACTCCTTGCTGCGCCAGCCACGGCAGTGCCTGCTCGCGCGGCGGCAGCTGGAAATCGATGCGCTGGCAGCGGCTGCGAATCGTCGCCGGCAGGCGCGCGGGTTTCGACGTCAGCAGAATCAGATGGCGGCGCTCGCCGGGTTCCTCGAGCGTCTTCAGCAGCGCATTGGCGGCAGCCGCATTCATCTGGTCGGCGGGATCGAGCAGCGCAACCTGCGCACGGCCGAGTTGCGGCGGCAACGCCAGCCACTCGGACAGTTCGCGGACCTGATCCACCACCAGTTCCGAAAACATCTTCTTCGGATTGGATTTTTCGTTGAGGACATGGCCGACGAAACGCGCATCCGGATGCCCGGGGTGCCCATGCGGTTGCGCGAGCGATCCATCCGGGCGGGTTTCTTCCGGATCGCGCTGCGCGCGGTTGGCGAACAGCCGGCAGGAACGGCAGTTCCCGCAGGGTGCGTCGGCCTGCTCGCACAGGATCGCCGCCGCCAGGTGCTCGGCAAAGTCGCGCTTGC
>DATIVQ010000038.1:0-1513 GCA_035465735.1 Rudaea sp. | reverse complement strand
GCGTTCGATCAGCTTGATGCCACAGCCGGTGTCCGGCGTGGCGTCGCGCAGCAGGCGCGAGCGGATCGCGTTGGCGAATTTCGAGGCCCAGCGCTTGCTGCCGGAATCACGGCGGTTCACGCGCCAGCCGGCGTAGAGCTTCACATCAGCCGGCCCTGCATCGCGCGCGGCGATCAATTTCATGATGTCCGCCGGATCGTTCTGGCCGTCGCCGTCGAGGGTGGCGATCCACGCGCCGCGCGCGGCCCGGATGCCGGTGCGGATCGCGGTGCTCTGCCCGCTTTGCGCGAGGTGCCGCAGCACGCGCAGTTCCGGAAACTGCGCCTTGGCCTGGGTGAGCACGGCAAGCGAATCGTCGCGGCTGGCGTCGTCGACGTAGACGATCTCGAAATCGGCACGGCCGCGCAACGCGGCGGCGATTTCGGTCAGCAGTGGAACGACATTGCCGCGCTCGTTGAACACCGGCACGACGACGGACAGCTGGGGCATCACGGGACTTCCGGAAAACTCGTGGCGCGATTATGCCGCGTCGCGCTAGAGCTTGTCGCCAAAATAGTCTCGACACCAGGCCACCACGCCCGGCATGCCCGCCTCGATCGTGGTGTGCGGCGCGAAGCCAAATGCCGCTTGCGCGCGCGCGACGTCGGCACTGGTTTCCAGCATGTCGCCCGGCTGCATCGGCTTGTCGACGCGCTGCGCGCGGCGGCCGGCCGCCTCCTCGATCACGGCGATGAAGTGCTCGAGTTCGACCGGACGGTGGTTGCCGAGGTTGTAGACCGCGCACGGCGGATTCACACCATCATCCGCTGGCACATGTCCCAGCGCGCCGAGCACGCCAGCAACGATGTCGTCGATATGGGTGAAGTCGCGGCGCATTTTCCCGTTGTTGAAAACTTCGATCGGTCGCCCGGCCAGGATCGCGCGCGAAAACAGCAGCGGCGCCATGTCCGGGCGGCCCCACGGTCCGTACACGGTGAAAAAGCGCAGCCCGGTGCAGCGCAGCCGGTACAGGTGCGCGTAGCAATGCGCCATCAGTTCGTTCGATGCTTTCGTTGCCGCATACATCGACAGCGGCTGGTCGATGACCTGCGTCTCGGCGAATGGCGCCACGGCGTTGCGTCCGTATACCGAAGATGACGACGCATAGACCAGGTGCTGCACGCCGCCGTGGCGACAGGCTTCGAGCATGTTGAGGAAGCCGGCCAGGTTGCTGTGCAGGTAGGCGTGCGGATTCTTGAGCGAGTAGCGCACGCCGGCCTGCGCGGCCAGATGGATCACGCGATCGGGCTTGATTTGCGAGAACAGCGCATCGAGCGCGGCCTTGTCGGCGAGATCGAGCGTGCGCATGTCGAGGGTCGGGCACAGCGCGGCGACGCGATCGCGCTTGAGTTGCGGGTCGTAGTAGTCGTTGAAATTGTCGAGGCCGACGACGCGTTCGCCGCGCGCCAGCAAGGCACGGGCGACATAGGCGCCGATGAAACCGCCCGCACCGGTAACGAGAATGGTCATGCGA
>DATIVQ010000037.1:0-7206 GCA_035465735.1 Rudaea sp. | reverse complement strand
CTTGAACGCCTCGTAGGCATCGCCGACGACGTTGGCCTGCACGAACAACTGGATGCGTCCGGTCATGTCCTGGATCTGCACGAAGCTGACCTTGCCCTGGCCGCGTTTGAGCAACATGCGCCCGGCCACTTTCACATGGCGTGCCGCTGCCTCAACCGCCGCCGCATCCTTGCCGTCGAATTCGCCTTGCAAATCGCCGGCAAAGGCATCCGGTCGGAAATCGTTCGGGAATGCGATTCCCTGCCCGCGCAACACACGCAGCTTGTCACGGCGCTCGGCAATGAGCCTGTTTTCGTCTTGCGGGATGGTTTCGTCCGTCATTACTGCATTTTCCACAAAGTCATGCGTCGATGCGCTTGGCACCCGCTTCCAATCCCGCCTTCAGGCTGGCTTCGATGAATTCGTCCAGATCACCGTCCAGTACCTTCTGCGTATCGGTGCGCTCGATGCCGGTGCGCAGATCCTTGATGCGCGATTGGTCGAGCACGTAGTTGCGGATCTGGCTGCCCCAGCCGATGTCGGACTTGGTCGCTTCGAGCTTGTCCTTCTCGGCGTTGCGCTTCTGCACTTCCAGCTCGTAGAGCTTGGCCTTGAGCATCTTCATCGCGCGGTCGCGATTGGCATGCTGGCTGCGTTCGGTCTGGCAGGCGACGACGACGCCGCTCGGCACATGCGTGATGCGCACGGCCGATTCGGTCTTGTTGACGTGCTGGCCGCCGGCACCGGAAGAACGGTACACATCGGTTTTCAGATCCGCCGGATTGATCGCGATGTCGATGTCGTCGTCGACTTCCGGCGACACGAAAATCGACGAGAACGAGGTGTGGCGGCGATTGTCCGAATCGAACGGCGACTTGCGCACGAGGCGATGCACACCAATTTCGGTCTTGAGCCATCCGTAGGCGTAATCGCCCTCGACGCGGAATGTCGCGCTTTTGATGCCGGCAACTTCGCCCGCGGATGCTTCCAGCAATTCGGTTTTCCAGCCGCGCGACTCGGCCCAGCGCAAGTACATGCGCAGCAGCATCTCGGCCCAATCCTGCGCCTCGGTGCCGCCGGCGCCGGCCTGCACGTCGACGAAGGCGTTGTGCGAATCCATCTTGCCGGAAAACATGCGCTGGAATTCCAGCGCCTCGACCTTGGCAGCCAGGCCATCCACGTCGGCCGACACGGCCAGAATCGTGCTTTCGTCGTTTTCCGTGGCGGCAAGCTGGAGCAATTCCTCGGCGCCGCTCAAGCCATCGGTGATGCCGCGGATGCCGTTGACGATCTTGTCGAGCTGGGCGCGCTCGCGCCCGAGCTGTTGCGCGCGCTCGGGATTGTCCCAGACGTTCGGGTTCTCGAGTTCGCGGCTTACTTCTTCCAGACGCTCGCGTTTCGTATCGTAGTCAAAGATACCCCCTGAGCGACGCAAGGCGGCTCGCAAGGTCGGCGATGCGGTGGGCAATCGGGTTGGTTTCGATCATGGTCCATCAAGATGGCGTAAAAGCGGCATTCTAGCAAATCGCCGCGACGCGGCATCAGCCAAAGCGCGGCTTGGCTCCCCAGATTTCCGGCCACTTCGGGGGAATGTCGCGGCAAACGAAAATCTCGTAACCCGATGCGGATTCCTCGTTGGCCACGCCAGCGCTGTTGCGGAAGCTCCCGAACGACGTGCACTTCGCCGACGATTTGCTTTCGTCTTCGGCGGTATTGCCGAGTTCAATGACGGTCAACGGCGGCGGATTGCCGTAACCACGATACCAGTATGTGTTCGTGCGGCTGATCGCGCGCGGCAAGCCCAGAGCCGGCCCGTACAAATCGATCGCGCCCGCTTCGCCATAGTTGTTCGCGAGGATCGCCGTGTGTGCGCGCTCGTCTTCGGGAAGCGCGCGGTAGATGTCGGCGACGCGCTGCACGAATTCCCGCCAACCGATCTGTTCGGCGAACGTGTCGTTGACCTTGCGTGCGACCTGCCATGTCCACGAATTCACCGATCCAATCGGCAGCGCCACGAGCGCGCCGCTCGCAATCGCAAGCGCGAGAACGGCGTACACGCCAACTCGCAAGGCGCGTGCCGGCCGGGCACCCAGGCGCGCGAGCCACGCCTGCAAACCCACGGCGCCGGCGGCGAGCAGCATCGGGTAGGCGGGCGCCATGTAATAGCCACGCCCATGCGAGATCGCGAACAGCGCCAGGGCGATGACGAAAAGCCAGGCGAGTACGCGGTAGGGTCGCATCGATCTCGCCAAGGCCAGGAATCCGAGTCCGGCAATCCACAGCGGCAGCAGCAACGGCCCGGCGTTCGCGTAAAGCTGTTCGATCCAGAAGCCATCGGTACGGTGCCAGCGGATGTCGCGCGCGTGGATGGCGCGGACGAAGTCCAGGTAGATGAAATCGTGCCGCCATTGCCAGACCAGGTTCGGCGCGAAAATCAGCAATGCGAGCAATGCACCGAGCCATGGCCAGGGCGTCAGCAGTTGCCGCCGCAATGGCGTCGCCAGCACGCCGGCGAGAAGACCAGCGGCGCAGACCGCGATGGTGTAGCGGGTCATCAAGCCAAGCCCGAACACCAGGCCGAGCGCAAGCCAATACCGCAGGTTGCCGCTGTTGACAAGGCGCAACACGAAGTAAGCCACGGCGACCCACCACAACAAGTCGAGCGAGGAATACATCAGCATGCTCGACATGATCAGCGAAAACGGCATGCAGGCGGTCGCGACGGCAGCGACGATCTGAGCGAACCGCCGCCCGCCCAGCTCGCGCGCGATCAGGCCCGTCAGCACCATCGCGGCGCATTGCGCCAGCGCCGCGAAAAAACGGAAACCCGCCAGCGAAGTGCCAAACAGGTGCAGCTCTATCCAACCGAGGAACGGAGTGAGCGGCGGGTACGGCACATAGCCCCAGTCTAGGTGCCGCGCGTCGTCGAGCACCTGCAGTTCGTCCCGGTGGAAACCGTACCGCGTGTCGAACAGCAGATGCAGCGCGAGGCGCACCAACGCCAGCACCAGCAGCGGAATCAGGTCTTCGCGCAATGCGCGCTGCTTCAAGGCAGTAGTCTCGCTCATGTAGGCTCCATGTGCCGGATCAGAAGTTGCAGTGATTGCCGGCCGTTCCATTCGTTGACGTCCAGCTGGAACACGGCGCGAAAGCGCAGCGGCGGCGCATCGCCCGCGTGGCCGTTGAACGCGATCGCGTCGAGCGCGTCGGCCAGATCCGCACGCCGCAGCCGGAATTTCAGGTGTCGTTCACCGACCACCCTCCACGACTCGACCGCGAATTCGCCCTCGAACTCGGGTTCGGGAAACGCCTGCCCCCACGGCCCGGCATGGCGCAACTGCCGGGCCAGGTCGAGAGAAAAATCCGCCGCATCGAGTTCACCGTCGGTCAGCATGACCGCGTCCAGCAAGCGCGGATCCAGGCGCGACCTTGCGACCGCATCGAACGCCGCGCCAAAGGCCTCCAGACCCGCGTGGTTCAGATTCAGCCCCGCGGCCATGGCATGGCCGCCGAAGCGCGCGATCAGCCCGGGATGGCGCACTTCGACCTCGGCCAACGCGTCGCGCAGGTGAAAACCGGGTATCGAGCGCCCCGAACCTTTCAACTCGCCGGTGCCATCGGTGGCCGGTGCAAACGCAATCACCGGGCGATGCAGGGATTCCTTGAGCTTCGAGGCGACCAGGCCGACGACACCGTGATGCCAGTCCGGATCGAACAGCACGACGCCGTGCGGCAAGGCGTCGGCACCGCGCGCGCAAATCCACTTCTCCACTTCCGCCTGCGCCTGCGCCGTCATGCCGTCCTGCAACTCGCGGCGCTCGGCGTTGATTGCAGACAGCACATCGGCCAACTCGACCGCACGATCGCGGTCGTCCGTGAGCAGGCACTCGATGCCGAGGGTCATGTCTTCCAGGCGCCCCGCCGCGTTGATGCGCGGCCCGACCGCAAAGCCCAGGTCACTCGCGACGACGCGGGCGAAATCCCGTTTCCCGACGGCAAGCAAGGCGGCAAGTCCTGCACTGGCGCGACCCACACGAATCCGTTTCAACCCTGCCTCGACGAGGATGCGATTGTTGCGATCCAGCGGAACGAGATCGGCGACCGTGCCAAGCGCGACCAGATCGAGAAGTTCGGACAAGTCGGGTTCGCGCATCGCGCGCTGCGCGAACCAGCCGCTTTCGCGCAATCTCGCGCGCAACGCCAGCAGCAGGTAAAACGTCACGCCCACGCCGGCAAGCGCCTTGCTCGGAAATGGATCGGCGTCGAGATTGGGATTTACGATGGCATCCGCATCCGGCAGCGTGGTGCCGGGCAAATGGTGGTCGGTCACGATCACGCGCATGCCATGCGCCTTGGCGGCGGCGACACCTGCATGCGCAGCGACCCCGTTGTCCACCGTGATCAAGACGTCGGGTTTGCGTGGCAGCAATTCCTCGACGATGGCGGGGCTCAATCCATAGCCGTGGCGCATGCGGTTCGGCACAGCATAGCCGACCTCGCGCGCGCCGAGCCGCCGCAGCCCGCGCACGGCGACGGCAGTTCCGGTCGCGCCATCGCAGTCGAAATCCCCGACCACGACGATGCGCGCATTCTCGCGAATCGCCGCTTCGAGCAGCGCACATGCGCGTTCGATGCCGCCGAGCGCCTGCGGTGGCAGCAAGCTGGAGAGCTTGTGCTCGATATCCGCCGGCAAGACAATCCCGCGCGCGGCATACACGCGGCGCAAGACGGGGTGGATCTGCGCGGGCCAGTCACCCGCGATCTCCGGCACGGCCCGGCGTTCGACTCGCGGACGATTCACCGCACGCGACGCCACAAACGCCAGCGATGGCCGTGCCTGTAATGCACACGCTCGCCGCTGGCGAACTTCAGATCGATGCAGAAGAACCGGCGCGCCCCGATTTCGGGAACCACGGCAACGTCGAGCAGGACATTCACTTTGGAATTCGCTAATGCGGTTGGTACATTGACAACGGAAATCTTCGCCAAGCCGGCGAGTGCCGCGACGGCAGGATCCTCGCTCGCCACGGTGCCGAACTGCGTACGCACCCAACCCGGCAATTTGCCCGCGCCCCAGAACCAGAGTGAATTTACAGGCAAAGCACCGCGCTGGACACGGCGCGCGTTGACCGGATGATTATGCAGGATCACCTGCGCTTCGTTGAACAGTCTGCGCCACTGGCGCTCGTTGCCGCCACACGGCAGATGGCGCATGAGGTCATCACCGAGCACGTCGCGCGGGTCGGCGAACACCGGCATGCGCGCATCGAGCGGACAACGCAGATACCAGCGATCCGGCCGCGCCGCTTCCAGCAGGAACCCGGCATCGCCGAACAGCGGGCGCAGCGCACTCGCAAGGTCATCGCTTTCGGCTTGCGTCAACCCCAGGTCGCCACAAGCCATCAGGCGCGCGGTCACGGCATCGGCCATCGCATGCGCCGGATCGGCACGAACCCACACCGCGGCGGACGCATCGCCCGCATCAAGGCTCCGCGTCAGCGCGGCCATGGGCAGCGTGGTGCCGGTGAACTCGAAGCACTCGCGCAAGGCGGCCTCGCGGCCGGCCCTTGCGTCCGCCAGACGATCGCCGCGCGCGAGCCACAGCGCCAGTTGCGGCGTGCGTTCGACGCGGGCCAGTTCCGGCAACAGCAGTGTCAGCACGGACATGGCCGGGAATCCGTCAGCTCTTGTAGCGCACCGACAGTATTTCGTAATTGCGCGTGCCGTTCGGTGCCTGGAACTCAAAGCAGTCGCCTTCGCTCTTGCCGATCAGCACGCGCGCGAACGGCGAGGACACCGAAATCAGGCGTTGCTTGATGTCGGCCTCGAGGTCGCCGACGATCTGGTAAGTCACTTCCTCGCCGGAATCCTCGTCGGCCAGTTGGACGGTCGCGCCAAACACGATCTTGCCGTTCGGCTGCAAGCGCGCGACATCGATGACTTCGGCGTAACTCAGCGCCGCTTCCAGCTCGTTGATGCGGCCTTCGGTGAAACCTTGTTGTTCGCGTGCGGCGTGGTACTCGGCGTTTTCCTTGAGATCACCATGCGCGCGCGCCTCGGCGATAGCCGCGATGATGCGCGGCCGTTCCACGGACTTGAGCCGCTCGACTTCCTTGCGCAGACGCTCGGCTCCCTGTGCCGTCATGGGTGTGCGTTTCATGCGAGTTCCCTATGCAGTTCCTGCAAGCTGTGTACGGCGCCGTCGCCGCGGAAGTCCAGCGAGTGCAACAGCGCGCGTGCGCCGGCGATGGTGGTCGAATAGGTAATGCGTTGCTGCAACGCTTCGCGCCGGATCGAGAACGAATCGGCGATGGCCTGCTTGCCCTCGGTGGTGTTGACGATGAACACGATCTCGCCGTTCTTGATCAGGTCGACAATGTGCGGGCGGCCTTCGAGTACCTTGTTGATGCGCTCGCAGGCGACTCCCTTGTCGAGCAGGTACGCGCAGGTGCCCGAAGTGGCAACCAGCGAGAACCCGCGCTTGATCAGGTCGCGCGCGACTTGCAGCAGGCGGGTCTTGTCAGGGTCGCGCACCGAGACGAACACTTTGCCGAGTTTCGGTGCTTCGATGTTCGCGCCCTCGTGCGCGCGCGCGAACGCGGCGCCGAAGCTGCGGCCCACGCCCATCACCTCGCCGGTGGAGCGCATCTCCGGCCCGAGGATCGGATCGACGTTCTGGAATTTGAGGAATGGGAAGATCGCTTCCTTGACCGAGTAGTATTTCGGCACGATCTCACGCGTGGCACCCTGCTCCTGCAAGGTCTTGCCGGCCATGCAGCGTGCGGCAATCTTGGCCAGCGCCACGCCCGTCGCCTTGGACACGAACGGCACCGTGCGCGAGGCGCGCGGATTGACTTCAAGGATGAAGATTGTCTCGTTACCGGCCTCGCCCTGAATGGCGAACTGGGTATTCATCAGGCCGATCACCTTGAGCTCACGCGCCATGCGCGTGACCTGTTCGCGCAGCGCGTTCTGCACTTTTGCCGAGAGCGAGTACGGCGGCAGCGAGCACGAGGAATCACCCGAGTGCACGCCGGCTTCCTCGATGTGCTCCATGATGCCGCCGATCAACACCGCGCCGCTGGTGTCGGCAACGACATCGACGTCCACTTCCACGGCGTTGTCGAGAAAGCGGTCCAGCAATACCGGCGAATCGTTGGAGACCCGCACCGCGTCGGTGATGTAGCGTTTCAGGTCGGCGTCGGAGTGCACGACCTCCATCGCGCG
>DATIVQ010000036.1:0-11032 GCA_035465735.1 Rudaea sp. | reverse complement strand
GTAGCTTCCGCCGTTCAACGGATCGATCAGCACGGCGCCGTAGTAGCGCGTACCTGGCATGACCGCATTGAAGCCGCCGGGCGAACCCCAGAACAGGCGCAGCGGAAAACCCGCCTGCACGGCGACGTGACCCGGCCCGGCCACCCCGAAACCGCCGCGCACGCCGCCCGGCACGACGTAGTTCACCGCCGGGATGCCGCTGTCGAGCGTTACCGAATAGTTGCCCGACGGATTGCTCTGCGGAATATCGACCAGTGCCCACACGTTCACCGGCCCGGCATTGCGCAAGTCGATCACGCAACGTGCCGGCGATCCGGAAATGCTCGATGCGGCGCACTGTTGCTCGGCGAAATTGGGCTGGCCGTCGCCGTTGTAGTCGATGCCGGCGTAAAGATCAGCCTCGGGTGCATTCGACGATGCAACCTCGACGATGAAGGCGCTGCCGGACTGACCCGCGTCCACGCCATTCGCGGACGGATTCGGAAACAGCACGAACTGCTTGCCGGTGCCGGGGAAGGTGGAATAGATGTCGTCGGACTTGGCATCCACGCCAAGGTTCATGGTCGTGACCGTGGCCGGAACCAGATTCGTCGCCGAAAACGTGGCTTGCGCAAGCGCGGCAAGCCCCCTGAGCTGGATCGTTTGGTTGCCGCCGGGCCCGCTGGTGGCGATGTCCTGGAACGCCGGCGCCGATCCGCGTGAGGCGTACACCGCCAGCGTCAGCGCAGTGTCCGTGGCGGCCTGGCCACCGCCGCTCTTGTGCAGGACGATGCGCGCGTTCGTCCAGTTGCCGGTCAGGTGCGGATCGCTGACATCCACCGCGATGTTGAGCACCTGCGCCGCGCCGGGCGCGAGCGTGAATTGCGCCGGCGTCACCGTGATCTTCGCGTTGGGCGTCGCGCCCTGTACGCTCGCCGTCCAGTTGCCGCCGCCGGACATGTCGGCGACGCTGCGCACGAAGCTGCATTGGCCGAAACACGATTCGCTCTCGATACCGGGCCGGTTGAGCTTGGCCGGATTGCCTCCGTGCGCGGGATCCTGCGCGCGGAAATCGGCGGCGCTCAAGGGCAGGTACAAACTCGCCTGCGCCGCGGCGGCGACCTGCACGCGGCCGGCGCCCGCATCCAGCGGCGGCGCCGGCGTCACGCCGTCGTCCTCGCGCACGCTGCCCGCCAGCGTGGTGCCCAGCAGCGCGGATTCGACCTGCGCCGGACTCCAGTTCGGATGCACAGCGATCAGCAACGCCGCCGCGCCGGCCACGTTCGGGGAGGCCATCGACGTGCCGGTCATCAGGGCGAGTCCGTTCGACTGGTAATCCGACGACAGGATGTTCGTGCCCGGCGCGGTGATGTCGGGCTTCAGGATCCCGCTCGCAAACGTGTAAGGCCCGCGCGAACTGCTGGAGTTGAGGATGTCGCCGAAGCTGGCCTGCAGCTTCGCGCTGACACCGCTGATCGTGCCCTGGTGGCTGCCCGGTGCGGCGACCCAGGTCTTGAGCGCGGCGCCCTCGGCGTAGCCCAGGTGCACCGCCGGCAGGTAATGATTGTCGCTGACGATCGATTCGCCGTCGCTCTGCGCATTGGCGAGGATGTAGCCGCCGGCGCCGCCCAGTTTCACGTTGTAGCCTTTCTCCACGCGTGCGTAGATGCCGCGGTCGCAGATCACGATCTGGCCGTGGAAGGTGCCGGGCGGGAACGGATTGCTCTTGCCGGTCGGCGGATAATCGCTCGGCCCGGTGCCGCACAGGGCGTTGCCGAAGTTGCCGGCATAGACGATCTCGGCCGGCCCGTAACCGGATGTGTAGCCCGCGCCATTCAAAGTCGAGGGCGGATTCGGCGCGCCGGAAAAGCCGGCGATGGAATCGGCGAACTGGCGATTATGGGTGGCGTTGGCCACGCCGATCACCCACGGCGCGTTGCCGGGTTCGTCCAGCGAGCTCGGCCCGGGGCCGTCGTTGCCGGCGGCCGCCACGACGACGATGCCGGCCGCGCGCGCGTTGAACATCGCCGCCACGTCGGTGTTGCCCTGCGCGAGCAATTGCCACGCATCCTGAGCACCGCCGCCGATGGAATAGTTGATCACGTCCACGTTGTCGGCGACGGCTTGGTCCAGTGCGCCGAGCAAATCCGACTCAGCACAACCGCCGTTCGGATTGGCGGCGTCCTTGGCCACGCAGGCCTTGTACATGATGATGTTGGCGTGCGGTGCCACGCCGGAAACAAAGCGCGTCAGCGCCACCGTGTGGCCCTGCAGCGCGTTGTTCATGCCGTCGCCGGCAGCGATGCCGGAAACATGGGTGCCGTGGCCGACGCTGTCGATGCCCTTGGTGCCCTCGTCGGTGAAATCGTAGATGCCGATCAGCTTGTTGTTGCAAGTCGCCTGCGCAGTCGCGCACAGCCCATAGAAGTGCCCGCGCGGATTCTGGATCGCGTAACCGTCCGGCCCGGTCGCCGCGAACGACGGATGGGTCGGACTGATGCCGGTATCGACGATGCCGATGACGACACCTTCGCCTTTCGTCTTGGCGATGCCCGCAACCTGAGCGTTCCACAATTTGTCCGCGCCGATCCACTCCGGGCCCGCATCGGTAAGCGTGTGCTCGATGCGTTCGCGGCGCACGCCGAGCACGCCCGGGACAGCAGCCAGCCGTGCGGCTTCCGCATCGTTCAGCGTCAGCGCCATGCCGTTGCCGGCGTAGCGATACACCGCGCGCGGCACCAGCGTGCGGCCGAGTTCAGCGCTGCCGGCATCAAGCACGCGCGTGCGTGCGGCGTCGAGTTGCTGCAGGTAATCCTGCGCCAGCGGCGAACGCAATTCCCGTCGCATCGCCGGTTTCTCGCCACCCTCGATCGCAGCGAGATTTTGCGCGACCACACGCGCATGCACGTGTTCGACCAGCGCTTGGCCTTGCAGCCGCACCAGGTAGGTGTGGAGCGCTTTCGGCGTGGATGGCGGCGCGGCGCTGGCTAGCAATGGCAGACAAACGGCTAGCAGCGTCGCGCGTGTAAACATCGTCGGCTCCGGAACGGTTTGCGCTAGTTTACTCCGCGCCATGCGGTTACGATGTGCGGCCTATGCCGCCGATCGAGACCGAATCCACACCCTTGCTGCAGGCGCAGTCCCTGTGTTTCGCGCGCAACGAGGAAGCGATCTTCGGGCCGCTGGATTTTTCCCTGCACGGCGGCGAAACCGTGCTGATCGAGGGTGACAACGGCTCCGGCAAGACCACACTGCTCAAGGTGCTGTCCGGACTGCTCGAGGCCACGTCCGGCGAAGTGTTGCTGCACGGCGCGCCGTTGACGCTGGCAAAGCTATCGCACCAGGTCGCTCTGCTCGGCCATTTGCTCGGACTGAAACTCGAATTGTCGGCGCTGGAAAACCTGCGCTTCGCCACCGGCATCGGCGGCATCCGTCCCGGCATCACACCGCACCTGGCACTTGCCAGCGTCGGCCTCGAAGGTTACGAAGACGCACCGCTGCGCACGCTGTCGGCCGGGCAACGAAAGCGCGTGGCGCTGGCGCGCCTGCTGCTCGTGCCCGCCGCGCTGTGGCTGCTCGACGAACCCTACGCGAACCTCGATCGCAGCGGCATCGACCTCGTCAACCGTCTGCTCGAACATCATGCGCGGCGTGGCGGCGCGGCCCTGATTACCTCGCACGGCGCGTATGCGTTCACCTCAGGCACGCCGCGCCGACTCGCGCTGAAGGTCGCCGCATGAAGCCGGGAACGACATCCGCCGCCTGCGCCGCGCTGCTGCGCCGTGACCTGCTGCTGGTCTGGCGCCGGCGCGGCGATGCGCTCAATCCGCTGCTGTTCGCGATCATCGTTGTGGCGCTGTTTCCGTTCGCGCTCGGCCCGGAAACCACGGTGCTCGCGCGCATCGCCGCCGGCACGATCTTCGTCGCCGTGCTGCTCGCCATGCTGCTGTCGCTGGACGCGCTGTTCCGCAGCGACCTGGAGGACGGCTCGCTGGAACAACTCGTGCTGTCGCCGCATCCGCTGGCGCTGCTGCTCGGTTGCAAGGTCCTCGTGCACTGGCTGACCACCGCGTTGCCGTTGCTCGTCATGGCGCCATTGCTCGCGCAACTGTTGGCGCTGCCGGCGCCGGTCTTGCCGGTGCTGCTCGCTGCGCTCGCGCTGACCACGCCCTTGCTTAGCCTGATTGGCGCGGTGTGCGTGGCGCTCACCGTCGGCATGCGCCGCTCTGGTATGCTGTTGACGTTGTTGGTATTGCCGCTGATCGTGCCTGCGCTGATTTTCGGTGCCGGCGCCTGCAACGCCGCCCAGAGCGGATTCGCGTATTCTGCGCCGCTACTGTGGCTCGCCGCGTGGCTGGTGCTGGCGGTCATCCTTGCGCCGCTGGCCGCAGCAGCGGCATTGAAGATTTCGTTGACGTGAAATGAATCCACTCGTCCTCTGGTTCCACAAACTCGGCTCGCCACCGTATTTCTATCGCTTCGGCGGGCGCTGGATTCCGTGGCTCTACGCGCTCGCGCTGGTCGCCGGCGCAGCCGGTTTTTACGGCGCGCTGTTCACGGCGCCGGCGGACTACCAGCAGGGCGACTCGTTCCGCATCATGTACGTGCACGTGCCCTGCGCATGGATGGGCCTGTTCGCCTACGCCTTCATGGCCGCGAACGGATTCGTCGGCCTGGTCTGGCACATCAAGCTGTCGGAAACGATGGCGATGGCGAGCGCGCCGATCGGCGCGGCGTTCACCTTCATTACGCTTGTGACCGGTTCGCTGTGGGGCAAGCCGACCTGGGGCACGTGGTGGACGTGGGACGCACGCCTGACCTCCGAACTGGTGCTGCTGTTCCTTTACTTTGGCGTGATCGGCCTGTACCACGCGATCGAGGACCGCCGTCAGGCCGCGCGCGCGGCGGCCTTCCTCGCCCTGGTCGGCATCGTCAACCTGCCGATCGTGCACTACTCGGTTATCTGGTGGAACACGCTGCACCAGGGCCAGACCGTGAGCCTGGTCGGCCCGTCGAAGATCGCGCCGGACATGCTCTGGCCGCTGCTTGTGCTCGCCTTCGCGACGCACGTATACTTTTTCGCCAGCCTGCTCGCGCGCACGCGCGTGGCCCTGCTCGAACTCGAGTCCGGCAAGGAGTGGGTGCGCGCCCTGTTGCCCGCCGCGGAGACCTCGCATGACTGACTTCTTCGCCATGCACGGTTACGCCGCCTACGTGTGGCCAGCCTACGCGGTGTTCGCCATCGTGCTGATCGCCGATGCCATCGCGCCCGTATTCGCACGCCGTCGCGTCCTGCGCGAAATCACCGGTCGCCTGCGCCGCGCCGCATCGAGGAAATCGCCATGACGCCAACCCGCAAGCGCCGCCTGATCGCGGTGAGCCTGATTCTCGCTGCCGTCGCCGTCGCCGCCGCGCTGACCACGCTCGCGCTCAGCCGCAACATGAGCTATCTGTTCTCGCCCAGCGAAGTGCTCGCCGGCAAGGCGCCTGCCGACGCGAGCTTTCGCCTCGGCGGCGTGGTGCTGGAACATTCGATCAAGCGCGCACCCGGATCACTGACCGTGGATTTCGTCGTCACCGACCGCTTCCACGACATGGCTGTGCAATATACCGGCGTGCTGCCGGATCTGTTCCGCGAAGGCCAGAGCATCATCGCCACCGGGCAGATGCAAGACGGACACTTTGCCGCGCGCGAAGTGCTGGCCAAGCACGACGAGACCTACATGCCCAAGGAAGTCGCCGAAGCGATCGCAAAAGCGAAGGCCGCCGAAGCGGCCGGGCACGCCCAACCTTCACCTTGATGCAGGTCAATTCCGTCACGCGCGCGCGCCGCGGCAGAGGTCTATAATCACGCACGGCTCAATCACAGGAGATCGACCATGTCCCACGAATCCGATTCCACGAACACCAGCCGCCGCCGCTTCTTTGCCCTCGCCGGCAGCGCGATCGGCGCCGCCGCCATCGCCAGCGCCCTGCCGCGCGAGGCGCGCGCCGCGGATCTGCCGCACCTGACGCCGACCGATCCAACCGCGCAGGCGCTGCACTACAACGATGACGCGACCAAGGTCGACAAGGCCGCCGCACCGACCTGGAAAGCCGGCGCGGCCTGCAACAACTGCAACTTCTTCCAAGGCGGCGCGGCCGATCAATGGGGTCCATGCCAGTTGTTCCCGGGCAAGGCCGTAAATCGCAATGGCTGGTGCGCCGGCTACGCGAAGAAGGCTTGACGACGGAGCCTTCGATACGCCGCGCGTGAATCGGCCGCGCGGCGTTCGACTTTCATGTTTCCCGAACTCGGCCAATTCGCACTGATCCTCGCCCTGCTGCTGGCGGTGGTGCAATGCGCGCTGCCGCTCTACGGCGCGTGGCGCGGCAATCCGGCGCTGATCGGCGTCGCGCGTCCGGCAGTCGCCGGACAGGCCGTGTTCGTCGCGCTTGCGTTCGGGATTTTAACCTACGCCTTCGTCACCCACGATTTCTCGGTGGCGTACGTCGCGCAGAATTCCAATCTCTCGCTGCCGTGGTATTACCGCTTCCCCGCCGTGTGGGGCGCGCACGAGGGCTCGCTGCTGTTGTGGATCCTCATCCTCAATGTGTGGACGGTAGCGGTCGCTGCGTTCAGCCGGCACCTGCCCGAGGCATTGATGGCGCGCGTGCTCGGCGTGCTCGGCTTCATCAGTTGCGGATTCCTGCTGTTCACCATCCTCACCTCCAATCCCTTCCTGCGCCATCTGCCGGCGCTGGCGGACGGCAGCGACCTGAACCCGATCCTGCAGGACCCCGGACTCATCATGCATCCGCCGATGCTGTACACCGGCTATGTCGGATTCTCGGTGGCGTTCGCGTTCGCCATCGCGGCCTTGCTCGGTGGCGAGCTGGATGTTGCGTGGGTCAGATGGGCGCGTCCGTGGACGAACGTGGCCTGGGCCTTCCTCACCCTCGGCATCACGCTCGGTTCGTGGTGGTCCTACTATGTGCTCGGCTGGGGCGGGTGGTGGTTCTGGGATCCGGTCGAGAATGCCTCGTTCATGCCCTGGCTGGTCGGCACAGCGTTGATCCACTCGCAGGCAGTCACGGAAAAACGCGGTTCGTTCCGCGCCTGGACGCTGCTCTTGTCCATCTTCGCATTCTCGCTGTCGCTGCTAGGAACCTTCCTCGTGCGCTCGGGCGTGCTCACCAGCGTGCACGCGTTCGCCTCCGATCCGCGCCGCGGCATCTTCATCCTGGTCTTCCTCGGCATTGTCGTCGGCGGTTCGCTGCTGATTTATGCCTTGCGCGCGCCGAAAGTCGCCGGCGGCAAGCCCTTCCTTCTGCTCTCGCGCGAAACCCTGCTGCTGGTCAACAACCTGATGTTCGTCTGCGCGGCGGCGATGGTGCTGCTTGGCACGCTGTATCCCATCATCGGCGACATGCTGGGCATCGGCCGCATCTCGGTCGGGCCGCCCTACTTCGGCTTCGTGTTCCCGCTGCTGATGCTGCCGGTCGCGCTGCTGATCCCCTTCGGTCCGTTCTTCCACTGGGCCACGGCGAACTGGAGCGCGGCCTGGCGTGCCTTGCGCCCGGCATTGATCCTCGCCCTGGCCGCCGCAATCGCGGCCGCACTGGTCTTCCCGCATGCGCCGCTGCGCGCGCTCGTCGGCGCGGCCGCCTCGCTCTGGGTCGGCGCCGGGGTCGTCCTGTACGCGCTCAGGCGCTGGCGCGAAGCGCCCGCGGGGCGCCGCTACACTCCGGAGATGGTCGGCATGATCCTCGCCCACTTCGGCCTCGCGGTGTTCCTCGCCGGCGTGCTGATCACCGGCGCGACCAGTGTCGAACGCGACCTGCGCTTCGCACCGAACGAGACGCAGCAAGTCGGCGGCCTGGATTTCCATTTTGTCGGCGTGACGCGCGTGCAGGGCCCGAACTACCTCGCCGACCAGGGCACCATCGAAGTGCGCGACGGCGGCCGGCTCGTCGCCACCCTGCATCCGCAAAAGCGCCAGTACGCCGGACAGCAGATGCAGTCCAAGTCCGACATCCGCGGCGGCGTGTTTCGCGACATCTACGTCGCGCTCGGCGATCCGCTTGGCGAGCAGGCCTGGGGCATGCGCATCTACGTCAAGCCGTTCGTGCGCTGGATCTGGTTCGGCGGCCTTTTCATGCTGATCGGCGGACTTGCCGCCGCGACCGATCGCCGCTTCCGCGCGAAACGCCCCGAGGTTGACGTGGTCGCAACCACCTCCGCGCCCGCACGGGTCCCGGCATGAGCCGCCTGCTGCCGTTCATCGGCTTCGTCCTGATCGTCGGCCTGCTCGTGTTCGGTTTGCGCTGGAACCGCACGCACGACATGAACTGGGTGCCGAGCCCGCTGATCGACAAACCGGCGCCGCAGTTCACTCTTCCACTTTTATACGATTCCGCCAAGACGGTCAGCCGTGCGGACCTGCTCGGCAAGCCCTGGCTGCTCAACGTGTTCGGCAGCTGGTGCGTGACCTGCCAGGACGAGCATCCCGTGCTGATGACGTATGCCAAAGCGCTCGGCGTGCGCTTGATCGGCATGGACTGGAAGGACGACCCGGACGCGGCCAAGCGCTGGCTCGCGCAGTTCGGCAATCCTTACGACACGATCATCGCCGACGCCGACGGCAAGGCCGGCATCGACTTCGGCGTGTACGGCGCCCCGGAAACCTTTCTCGTCGATGCGCAGGGCGTCATTCGCTACAAGCATATCGGCAACCTGACCCCGGATAGCATAGCCCGCGAACTCAAACCCGCCATCGCGCGCCTGCGCACGGAGCGGCCGTGAAGCGCGCCATCCTCATCATCGCCATTGTGCTTGTCGGCATGCACGCCGCGTTCGCCATCGATCCGCTGCCGTTCAAGGATCGTGCCGAGGAAGTGCGCTTCCAGAACCTGACGCGCCAACTGCGTTGCCTCGTCTGCCAGAACCAGGACCTCGCCGATTCCGAGGCCGATCTTGCCAAGGACCTGCGCCGCCAGGTCTTCCAGATGATGCAGGAAGGCAAGACCGACGACCAGATCAAGGAGTATCTGGTTTCGCGCTACAACGATTTCGTCCTTTACGATCCGCCGTTGCAGGCCGGCACCTGGCTGTTGTGGTTCGGTCCATTCGCGTTTCTCGCGATCGGTGCATTCGTGGTGGTGCGCATCCTGCGCCGGCGCGCGCGCGCGCCGCTGGCTCCCTCCGATTCCGAGGAAGATTGGTAATGACCGTATTCATCCTGATCGCCGCGCTGATGCTGGCTGCGGCGCTGGCCTTCGTGTTGACGCCGCTGTTGCGCGGGCGCAGCACCGCCAACTCCGCCGGCGAGGCGCGCCGCCTGCTTGGCCTGCTCGACGCTTCGCACGCGAGCGGCATCCTAAGCGACGCCGAATACGCCGCCAAGCGCACCGAACTCGGCGAGCGCCTGCTCGGCGCGCTCGACGCGCCGGCAACGCCGCGGCGCGGATTTTCCGCTGCCATCGCCATCGCCCTGCTCCTGCCCGCTGCGGCGATCGTGCTGTATCGCATGGTTGGCACCCCTGCCGCGCTCGCACCCGGCGCGCAAACGCAGGCGCAGGCGCCCGCCGATCACGGCGGCAACATGGATCAGGCGATCGCCGCGCTCGCGGAGAAGCTCAAGCAGAATCCCGACGACGCCGAGGGCTGGACGCTGCTCGGCCGCGCCTACGAGGCGACGCAGCGCTTCGATCAGGCGCGTGACGCGCTCAAACATGCTTACGATTTGGCCAAGGCCGACCCGGATGTCGACGTCGCCTATGCCGAAGCATTGGCGCTATCGAGTCCGACGCGGCGCATCGAGGGCGAGCCGCGCCAGATCCTGGACGCGGCGCTCAAGGCCGCGCCGGACAACCAGCGCGGCCTGTGGTTGCTCGGCATCAGCGAATACCAGGCGAAACGTTACGATTCGGCGATCGCTGCGTGGAAACGCCTGACCACCGTGCTGCCCAAGGATTCCGACATCGCGCCATCGGTGCAACAGCAGATCGCGCGCGCAGAGGCCGAACGCGACGGCAAGCCGCTACCCGCCGAAGAGCCGCAGGAAGCAAATGCCGCTGCGCCTGAAGCGAGCGCTGCGCCCGCACCGGCATCGGCTTCCGACAGTGGTCCGCAACTGCACGTCGAGGTTGCGCTGGATCCGAAACTGGCCGGCAAACTCGTGCCGGGCGAGGTGTTGTTCGTCTACGCCAAGGCGGCCAGCGGTCCGCCGATGCCGCTCGCGATCCAGCGCATGGACGCGGCCAAGCTGCCGGTGACGGTGACGCTGACCGACGGCATGGGCATGCTGCCGAGCATGAAATTGTCGCAATTTCCACAAGTGATCATCGGCGCGCGCGTGTCCAGATCGGGCAACGCGATGCCGCAAAGCGGCGACCTGCAGGTACTGTCGCAACCCATCGCCGTAACGACCACAACGCCGATCAAGCTGACGATCGACAGCATCGTCCCGTAAAATCGGCGGATGCCCGACGCCCGCCAGTACTTCGACCTGCCCTCTCCCTTTGCGATGAAGCGCGGCGGCGCCCTGACCGGCGCGCGCCTCGCCTATGAGACCTGGGGCACGCTCAGCGCAAACCGCGACAACGCGATCTTCATCCTCACCGGCCTGTCGCCCGGCGCACACGCGGCATCGAACGCCGATCCCACGCCCGGCTGGTGGGAAGACATGCTCGGCCCGGGCAAGCCGATCGACACGGATCGCTGGTTCGTCATCTGCGCCAATTCGCTGGGCAGTTGCAAGGGTTCGACCGGGCCGGCCTCGATCGACCCGGCGACCGGAAATGTGTACAAATTGACATTCCCGGAACTCGCGCTCGAGGACATCGCCAACGCATCGCACGCGCTGGTCCGGCACCTTGGCATCGAACGCTTGGCCTGCCTGATCGGCAATTCCATGGGCGGCATGAGCGCGCTCGGCTGGCTCGTCAGCCACCCCGGCAGCGTGCGCGCGCACATCAGCATTTCCACCGCGCCACAGGCGCAACCGTTCGCAATCGCGATCCGCTCGCTGCAGCGCGAGGCCATCCGGCTCGATCACAATTGGAACGAGGG
>DATIVQ010000035.1:0-8161 GCA_035465735.1 Rudaea sp. | reverse complement strand
AGGCTCGAGAGAATCCCTTCGCGCAGGCGTAGCACGCGCACCCTTCCTCGATCGGCCGCGTATCGTTCGAGTACTTCGCGTTGCGGATGCGCAGCGTGCCTTCGCGCGTGAACAGGAATCCGTTGCGCGCGTGCCGGGTCGGCATCACGCAATCGAACATGTCGATGCCGCGGCGTACGGCTTCCACGATGTCCTCGGGCCGGCCGACACCCATCAGGTAGCGCGGCCTGTCATGGGGCAAGCGCGGGCACGCCGATTCCAGCGTCGCGTTGCGTTCGGCTTCCGGCTCGCCCACCGCAAGGCCACCCAGTGCGTAACCGTCGAACCCGATTTCCAGCAATCCTTCCGCCGAGCACGCACGCAAGTCCCCATGCACGCCGCCTTGCACGATCCCGAACAATGCGTTGCGGTTGCCGAGTCCGTCGAACGCCCGGCGCGAGCGCGCGGCCCAGCGCAACGACAACTCCATCGACTCGCGCACCACGCCCGCATCAACAGGTTTCCCGTCGACCGTGTACGGTGTGCATTCGTCGAAGGCCATCACGATGTCCGAGTCCAGCACCGTCTGGATGCGCATGGATTCCTCGGGCGACAGGAACACGCGCGCGCCATCGACGGGCGAGGCGAACGTCACGCCTTCCTCGGTGAGCTTGCGGCGCTCGGCCAGCGAGAACACCTGGAAGCCGCCAGAGTCGGTGAGAATCGGTCGGTCCCAGCCGATGAACCGGTGCAGTCCGCCAAATTCGCCGATGACATCCAGCCCCGGCCGCAACCACAGATGGAACGTGTTGCCGAGAATGATTTCCGCGCCGGTCTCGACAACCGAACGCGGCGTCATGCCCTTGACCGATCCGTAGGTACCCACCGGCATGAATGCCGGCGTCTCGATCGTCCCGCGAGGAAACGCGACGCGGCCGCGGCGCGCGGCGCCGTCGGTGGCGAGCAGGTCGAAGCGCATCGAACTCATGTCGCTGCGCCGTTCGGCAAGATCAGCATCGCATCGCCGTACGAGAAAAATCGGTAGCGCTGCTCGACGGCGTGACGATAGGCGTCGAGCATCAGGTCGCGTCCGGCGATTGCCGATACGAGCATGAGCAGCGTGGACTCGGGCAGGTGGAAATTCGTGACCAGCGCATCGACGCTGGCGATGCGGTAGCCGGGGAAGATGAAAATCTGCGTTTCGCCGGCGAAGGGCTGCACTTGCCCATCGCGCAGCGCGGATTCCAGTGCGCGCACGACCGTGGTGCCGACCGCGACCACGCGTCCGCCCCGCGTGCGCGCGCGGCGGATCTTCTTCACGAGTTCGGCGCCGACATTGAGCCATTCGCGGTGCATGCGATGGTCTTCGATGTTTTCGCTGCGCAACGGCGCGAATGTGCCTGCGCCGACGTGCAGGGTGACGTAGCCGAAATCCACGCCCTTGGCGCGAAGCGTTTCGAGCAATGGCGCATCGAAATGCAGGCCCGCCGTCGGCGCCGCGACCGCGCCGGGCGCCTTGGCATAGATCGTCTGGTAGCGTTCGGCGTCGGCGGCCTCATCGGCGCGCGCGATGTAAGGCGGCAGCGGCATATGGCCCAGACGCAGCAGGAGCTTTTCCAGCGGCTCGTGGTCGCCGTAACGCAAAGTATAAAATTCCCCTTCGCGGCCCAGCACTTCGAGCGCGCTGCCATCCTCCAACAGAATCCTGCTGCCCGGCTTCGGTTTCTTGCTCACGCCAAGCTGGGCCACCGCGTGGTGCGCGCCGGTGATGCGCTCGATCAGGATTTCCACCACACCGCCGGTTTCCTTGCGGCCGTACAGGCGCGCGGGCAGCACGCGCGTGTCGTTGAACACGAGCAGGTCACCGTCGCACAGGTAGCCGGCCAGATCGGTGAACTGTCGATCGTCGAAACGATGCGCCGGCACGTCGACCACGAGCAGCCGGCTGGCCGAGCGCTGCGCCAATGGCGCCTGCGCGATCAATTCCGGCGGAAGCTCGTAGTGGAAATCGGATTTTTTCACCGCGCAATTGTAACGGTGCTGTTGCACGCGGTGGGCAAGATCGACGTCTGTCGTCAAAGCCAGCCTTTCATCCTGGCCAATCGATAGGCCTCGATGCGATTGCTCACGCCGAGCTTGCCGATCGCCTCGGACAGGTAATTGCGCACCGTGCCCTGCGACAAGTGCAGTTGGGCGGCGATGTCGCCGGCGGACAGGCCCTCGCCCGCCAAGCGCAGCACTTGGCGCTCGCGATCGTTGAGCGGATCGTCGCCGGACCAGGCCTCGAGCGCGAGCTGCGGATCAATGGCACGTCCGCCGCGATGCACCTTGCGGATCGCCTCGGCGAGCTGCTCGGCCGGCGCATCTTTGAGCAGGTAGCCGCCGACGCCGGCATCGAGCGCGCGGCGCAGGAACCCCGGCCGCGCGAACGTGGTCAGGATGATGACCTTGCCGCCGACCTCGCGCTCGCGGATGCGCTGCGCAAGTTCCAATCCCGTGAGTTTCGGCATTTCGATGTCGGTGACGACGACATCGGGCTTCTCGCGCTGGGCGAGCACCCACGCTTCTTCGCCGTCCGCCGCGCAGCCGATCACGTCCAGATCGGATTCGAGCTTGAGCAGCGCGGACAACGCGCCACGCACCATCGCTTGATCTTCAGCGAGCAGCACTCGGATCATGCCGTCCGCACTTCCATCATTTCCGTGGCGCTGGCTTGTTCGGGCATCGGCAGGCTGGCTGTCAGCGTGGTGCCTCGACCGCGATGCGATTCCACACGCAAGTCAGCGCCGACCGCGGCAAGACGTTCGCGCATGCCGGTCAGGCCATTACCCGGTTCGATCGCGCCGCCGCGACCATTGTCGGCAATGCGCAGAGTCAGACTTTTTCCTTCACCGGCCAGCACGATGCTAGCGCGCGTCGCGCGCGCATGGCGCTGGATGTTCGTCACCGCCTCGCGCACGGTCATCGCCAGCGCGGTTTCGACTTCAACAGGGATCGCCAAATCCGCCAGTTCGTAATCCAGGTGCACGCCGTTGGATTCGAGCAGGAGTTTCGCCGAAGCCAGTTCCGCGGCGAAGCCCGCCGCGCGGATGCCGGTGACGGCGCGGCGCACCTGCGCCAGCGCATCGCGCGCGACGTGTTCCACGTCGAGCATTTCGCGTTTCGCGGCGACCGCGTCGCGATCGAACAATTTGTTGGCGAGCTCGGATTTCAGCGTGATCAGCGACAGCGTGTGCCCGAGAAGATCGTGCAGGTCGCGGCCGATGCGCTCGCGCTCGGCGGTGGCGGCGAGCTTGCGTACTTCGTCGTGCGACAGGCGCAATTCGGCATCCTTTTGCCTGCTGATCCGGTAGAAGAGGTTGCCGGCGCCGACGGATGTAGCGACCATGGCCATCATGATCGCGGCTACCCATGGCCAATGTTGCCACTGGCTCAGCACGACAAAAACCGCAATCGTCGACGCGATGGCAGCCACGCTTTCCCGTACGCAACCGAAAAAGGCGAAAAACGCGCAGGCGTAGATGGCGTAAGTGATGCCGGCGCTGTGATTCCAAGGCATCACCAGATAGCCGAGTCCGGCAATGGCCGCCGCGTAATAACCGATATATCGGCGCGAACGCACGTTCGCCAACTGGTACAACATCAGGAACAGCGGAAAGCTCAATGCAGTGGCGAAATACCAGTTCGCATCGATGGGGCCGCCGAAAATCAGGTCTGCGAAAACCCAGATCGTCCAGGCCAGGTTGAAAAGCCGGAATCGGCGCGACAGGTTGGCGCCACGCGGATCGAGATGGCCGGAAATCGAATCGGGATCGGGCCGGAAGAAGCGTTCGAACATGCTGCATTATCCCCGCAATCACCCAGCCCGCGCCAACCCGCGGCGCGCGATCGCGAAACAGACCGCCGTAAACGCCGCAAGCCACAGCAGGTGCCCGGCGATGCTGCCTTTCGTCGGCTGTCCGGCCGTCGCCAATGCGAGCTGGCCCAGATGCCATGCCGGCCACAGCGGCGCAATCTGCGCAAGGAAATGCGGCAGCATCGTCAGCGGCATCCACAAGCCGGACAGGAACGACATCGGCAGATAGACAAGATTCACGATGGCCGGTGCGCCCGAAGGGTTGGCGCGGCTGCCGATAATGAGTCCGAGCGCGCACATCGGCAGTGCTCCGCCTATCGCGATCGCGCCCAGCGCCAGCCATTGCAAGGCCGGCAATCTCACGCCGCCCAGCGTGTACGCCATCGCCGCGAGAACGAGATAGATGATGGCCGCACACAGCATCGCCATGACAAGCTTGGCCAGCAGGTACGCGCCCGGCGGCATCGGCGCGACGCGCTTGAGCGCCAGCCAGCCCTTCTCGCGTTCGATCGCGACCGCCACGCCGAAGCCGAACAGGCTCGGCGCCATCACGCCGAACACGCTGTAGGTCGCGAACAGGTAATGCGCGGCGCCCGCATTGCCGTGATTGAGCAGCAGGCCGAACAGCAAGAAAAACAACGGCGGGAACATCAGCGTCGGCACCGCGAACGACGGCGTGCGCAGCAGGCGCAGGAATTCGAATTTTGCCTCCAAGACGTAGGCGGGAAGAGGACGATAGGCTGCGGTCAGCAATGAAGGGGTTTCGACGATAGCGTTCATTACGCAGCCTCTTTCGTAATCTCAACAAATGCTTCAGTAAGTCCTGCGCGCTGGATTTCCAGTTCCTGCAATTGCGCGTCCTGATCGAGCAGGCGGCGTACCACCGCCTCAGCGGCGTCGACAACGATTTCGATGCGCTCGCCATCGCGCGCCGCACTGCGCACACCGGGCCAAGACGCGATCGCCGTGGTGTCCAGCGCACAGAGGCAGCGGATGCGACGCTGGCCGACGCGGGCGCGAATCTGCGCCACGCTCCCCTCGGCGACGATGCGGCCGTGGGTGAGGACCACCACGCGATCCGCCAGCGCTTCGGCCTCTTCCAGATAATGCGTGGTCAGCACGATCGCGCAGCCTTCGGCGACGAGGGTGCGGATCGTTTTCCACAGCGTCAAACGCGCATCGATGTCCAGGCCGGTGGTCGGCTCGTCGAGAAACAGGACTTCGGCGCGGCCGGCGATGGCCAGCGCGAATTGCACGCGCCTCTGCTGGCCGCCGGAGAGTTTTCCGTAGCGGCGCTTCAACAGATCATCCACGCCGGCCAGTTGCGCGATGTCGGCGACAGTGCGTGGCTGAGGGTAGTAGCTGCGAAACAGCGCGATCAGTTCGCCGACCTGGAGGGTGTCCGGCACTGCGGTCGTCTGCAGCACCGCGCCGATGCGTCGGCGTGCGGAAAGATTCTTCGGTATTTCGCCAAACAGGCTCGCCTCCCCGGCATCCGTGTCGAGCAGGCCGAGCAAAAGCGAAATTGCCGTAGTCTTGCCGGCGCCGTTCGGTCCGAGCAAGGCCAGCACCTGCCCGCGCCGCACTTGCAGATTCACGCCGTCCAATGCCTGCAACTTGCCGTAGCGCTTGCTCGCGCTGTGCAGCCCCGCCACCACGCCGTCGTCTGTCGTCATCACATGGCTCCCGCCGAAGTTGCGGAGAGTCTGCTCGTCGAGCGAGCGTTCCGGCAGTCGCGCCAGTCAGGATTTGGCCGTGACAAGTGTCAGCAGGGAAGCCCGGCAACGGGGAGCATGGGGGTCTAAAGCGGCTCCATCGACCATGGCCAAAAGCGGCCCCGCCAGCGGGCCGCTTGTGCGTGATAAAATCCGAGCCGGAACAGGGGTTTCGCATTCTTGCCACGCGCCGCGAGCGGTGCGTTTCCATCGTTTGTGGAGGTGCAACATGTCCGTCATCGCCAAACTTGAAGAGCTGCGCCGCCACGGCGGCAAAACCCGTACGCAAGGCCTGCCCGACTCCGTCGTCGAACGCATGGCTGCCCAGTTTCCGGAACTCGTCGAAGCCGTCGACGAAGCGCTGGTCGCGCAGCGCGCGCTGGCCAAGGAATTTGCCGACCTGATCGCCCTCGACGAAGCCGCCCAACTGGCACGGGTGCAAGGCGATTTCGTCAACTTTTATGCCGACGACGCGGTGAATCCGTATGTCGCGCTGGCCGCGCGCGGACCTTGGGTCGTCACCCTCAAGGGCGCGGTGCTCCACGATTCCGGCGGTTACGGCATGCTCGGTTTCGGCCACACGCCGAAAGCGATTCTCGCGGCGCTGACCAAGCCACAGGCGATGGCCAACATCATGACGCCGAGCACGAGCCAGCTGCGCTTCACAAAGGCGCTCAAGGCGAACATCGGCGCGGCGCGTGGCGGTTGCCCGTACACAAAGTTCATGTGTCTGAATTCCGGTTCGGAAAGCGTCTCGCTCGCCTGCCGAATCGCCGATGTCAACGCCAAGCTGATGACCGACGCCGGCGGCAAGTACGCGGGCCGCACGATCAAGCGCCTTGCGGTCAAGGGCGCCTTCCATGGCCGCACCGAGCGTCCGGCCGTGTATTCGGATTCCTCGCGCAAGGCCTACGTGCAAAACCTCGCCAGCTTCCGCGACGAGCACAGCCTGCTCACGGTAGAACCCTACAACGTCGAGCAATTGCGCCAGGTCTTCGCCGACGCAGACAAGAACGGCTGGTTCATCGAAGCCATGTTCCTGGAACCAGTGATGGGCGAAGGCGATCCGGGCCGCTCGGTCACGCCGGAGTTTTACGCCGCCGCGCGCGAACTCACGCGCAGCCACGGTTCGCTGTTCCTGGTCGACTCGATCCAGGCCGGCCTGCGCGCGCACGGCGTGCTGTCGATCGTCGATTATCCGGGATTCGAAAAGCTCGATCCACCAGACATGGAAACCTATTCCAAGGCCCTGAACGGTGGCCAATATCCGTTGTCGGTGCTGGCGGTGATGGACAAGACCGCCGCACTTTACAAGAAAGGCATCTACGGCAACACCATGACCGCCAATCCGCGCGCGCTGGACGTGGCTTGCGCCGCGCTCGGCCTGGTCACGCCGGAACTGAAGGCCAACATCCGCGCCCGCGGCGCCGAATTCCTCGACAAGCTCAACCAGCTCAAGACCGAACTGCCGGGCCTGATCACCAAGGTGCAGGGCACCGGTCTGCTGTTCTCCTGCGAGCTGGCGCCGGAGTACAAATGTTACGGCGCGGGCAGCACCGAGGAATGGCTGCGCGAGCATGGCATCGGCGTGATCCACGGCGGTACGAATTCGCTGCGCTTCACGCCGACGTTTTACGTGACATCGGCGGAAATCGACCTTGTCGTCGACAGCGTCAAACAGGCGCTACTGCACGGGCCGCGCATGGCCAAGGCCGCCTGAAACGCACAACGCGCGCTAAACGGACACGACCGTCGGCGATTTCCTACAGACGCGATTCAGCGTGCTGGCTACATTGTGCGCCGCAGCTACGCACGGCAATACCGCCGGCGTAGACTCCGGCGGCAGCACCGCCACCCTCACCAGGAGATCGCAATGAAGTTCGCCGTTACCTCGCTCGCTTTCGTCCTCGCCGCCGCCGTCGGCTCCGCGTTCGCGGCCGACGCGACGCCCGCCAAGCCCATGACCGCGCAGCAGACGAAGATGAGCACCTGCTCCAAGGACGCTCACGCCAAGGGCCTGAAGGGCCCCGAATACAAATCGTTCATGAGCACCTGCCTCAAGGGCGGAGAGGCGGCCGCTACGCCAACCGCCGCAGCCAAACCGTCTGTCGCGGTTTCGAGCGCAAACACGCCGCAGCGCCAGAAAATGAAGGCGTGCAGTACCGAGGCCAAGGCCAAAGGTCTCAAAGGCCCCGATCGTCGCACGTTCATGAGCACCTGCCTGAAGGCCGATGCCGCGCCGGCCGCCGCTGGTCACTAAGTTCGTCGGGTTTCATCCATGCAAAAAAATCGGGCCGCGAGGCCCGGTTTTTTTGTTGCCTAGCGAAACCTGTCGGTTGCCTGGATCAGTTCGTACGTGTTCCCCGCCTCGAACGCCGAGTGTCCGGCATCAGGCACGATGCGCAAATCCGCTTCCGGCCAGGCGCGGTGCAGGTCCCAGGCGCTACGCATCGGGCAGACTACATCGTAACGTCCTTGCACGATCACGGCAGGAATGTGTTTCAACTTGTGGGCATCGCGCAATAGCTGGTCGTCGCAATCGAAAAATCCGCCGTTGACGAAGTAGTGGCATTCGATGCGCGCGAAGGCCAGCGCGAATTCGTCGGCGCCG
>DATIVQ010000034.1:0-7799 GCA_035465735.1 Rudaea sp. | reverse complement strand
GACGAAATTATCCAGGACGAAGGCGGGCGCGGGCCAGCGGCACGGCAGGAACAGCGCGCGCCAGGATTCGGAAAATAGGTCTTGCCGGTGCCGGGCGAGCCGACCATCAGGACGCCGCGCGGGATGCGTCCGCCGAGTTTCTGGAACTTGCCCGGATCGCGCAGGAACTCGACCAGTTCGCCGACTTCCTCCTTGGCCTCATCGCAACCGGCGACGTCACCGAAATTGACCTTGACCTGGTCCTCGCCCTGCAACTTGGCGCGCGAGCGTCCAAACGACATTGCGCCGCGGCCGCCGGCGCCGGCCTGCATCTGGCGCATGAAGTACACCAGCAGGCCGATGAAGATGATGAACGGAATCCAGTCGACCAGCACGCGCGTCCACACACTGGACGTGTCCGCCGGTTCCTGCGTGACCTCGACATTGTGCGAGCGCAGGGTCGGGATCATCTGGCTGTCGTCGAACGGCGCCGTGGTCGACAGCGGGCTGCCGTCCTTGCGCTTGCCGGTGATGTTCGACGGCATCGTCGGACTGATCGACACCTGCGCGACGGCGTTGTTCTCCACCTGCTGCATGAAGTCCGAATAGGAAATGTTGCGCGGACTCGTGCCGCGCGGATTGAAGCTCTGGAACACGGCGATCAGCACGACGGCGATCACGATCCACAGCAGCAGGTTCTTGGCCATATCGTTCATGGTGTCTCTCACTTCTTGCCGGTCGCCAACGCGTAAACTTCGGGGCTGCGCGCGCGCGAGGCCTTCGGTTTGCGCATGCTGACGCGCTCGTAAGCCTTGCGCAAGTTTCGCACGTACTCGTCGAAACCGCGGCCCTGAAACAACTTGACCACGAACGCGCCGCCGGGTTTCAGGTGGACGGCGGCAAATTCCTGTGCCAATTCAGCCAGATGCATGGCGCGTGCCTGATCGGCAACGTCCACGCCACTCATATTGGGCGCGATATCCGAAAGGACAAGGTCGACGGGTGCCCCGTTCAGCGTCGCTTCCAGCCGCTTCAGGACTTCGTCCTCGCGGAAATCGCCCTCGATGAATTCCACCCCGGCAATGCCCTGCATCGGCAGGATGTCCAGCGCCACGATGCGGCCCGCGTCACCGAGGCGCTCGCGCACCATCTGCGACCAGCCACCCGGCGCGGCGCCCAGATCCACGACGACCATGCCGGGCTTGAGCAGGCGGTCGCGGTCGATCAACTCCTCGAGCTTGAACACCGCGCGCGAACGCCAGCCTTCGGCCTGCGCGCGTTTGACGAAGGGATCGGAGAAATGCTCCTTGAGCCAGCGGGCGCTGGATTTGCTGCGTGCCATCCGAACCTCTGAATAACCTGCTGCGCTCGACATCTCGCGTGCCGGCAGTGCTCGGAATCCTCATTTACGCGCAAGTAAACTCCGGTTCCTGCGCGCTGGCGGCGCGCGACCTGTTATCGCTCGCGACGGTTCTTCAGAGGTTCCCAAACAAACCTTGCTGCATAGCGTCATGATAACCTGTAATACCTGTCGCAGGACGATGTCATGCCACTTTCTCCCAGCCAGAAACGCTATCTGCGCGGCCTCGCGCACAGCCTCAAGCCGGTGATCCTGACCGGCAACAAGGGCGTGACGCCGGCCCTGCTCAAGGAATTCTCCGCCGCGCTCGACCAGCACGAACTGGTCAAGGTCAAGCTCGGCGACGACCGCGACGAACGCAAGCTGCACATCGCCGAATTGGGTGAAGGCGCGAAGGCGGAACTCGTGCAAAGCATCGGCCGCGTCGCCTGCTTCTACCGGCACAACGCGGACAAGCCGAAACTGGCGCTACCCCGATAAGCCATGCAGCTCACGGAACACCGTTACGAACAGCAATTCTTCCTGCGCCATGCGGATGCACAATCCGTCACCGTGATCGACCGCGTACTGCGGCGCAGCCTGCTCGTGAGCGCCACCCGTATCGTCGAGGATTTTCCGGTGCGGCAGCCGGATCAGCTCGACGGCGCCGCGGTCGAATCCATCCTCGCCCTGCAACCCGAGGTCGTCCTGCTCGGCACCGGCGCGCGCGCCGCGTTTCCTCCGCAAGCCGTACTCGCGCAATTCCTCAAGCGCGGAATCGGCTTGGAGACGATGGACAGCGCGGCAGCCGCACGCACGTTCAACGTGCTGGCCGGCGAAGGGCGCAGCGTAGTAGCGGTGTTCCTGCTGCCGGACTAATCCGCCTCGTCACGCTCCATCAAATCCCGCAATTTCTTCAGCGCCTGCGCCTGGATCTGGCGCACGCGCTCACGCGTGAGTCCCAAATGTTCGGCGACTTCGGCCAACGTCTGCACACCGTGATCGTTCAGGCCGAAGCGCCGTTCCAGCACCAGCCGTTCGCGGTCGGGCAACTGCGCTATCCATGCGCCGATGCCGCCAGTCGGCGCAATGTCGACGCTTGCCGTTTCCGCGTCGCTCACCGCGATCTGTTCGCTCAGCGCGCGATCGTCACTTTCCGACAACGGCGCATCGAGCGAACTGATGCGCTCGGTCGCGGCGAGCAGTTCGCTGACTTCGGTAACGGTCTTGCCGGCAGCCTGAGCCAGTTCCTCGATGCCCGGCGTGCGTCCGTGCGCGGCCACAAACTCGCGGCGCGCGCGCAGCACGCGCGCGTATTCGCGCAGCACATGCACCGGCACGCGCACGGTGCGGCCCTGGTGCATCAACGCGTGCTGCACCGCCTCGCGGATCCACCACACCGCGTAGGTGGAAAAACGCAAGCGCCGCGCCGGCTCGAATTTTTCTACCGCACGGATCAAACCGAGATTGCCTTCGGCGATCAGGTCCATCAGCGGCACGCCGCGGCCGACATAGCCGCGCGCCACCGAAACCACGAGGCGCAGGTTCGCCTCGATCATCTGCTGGCGCGCTTCGCCCTCGCCCGAGCGCACGCGCAACGCGAGCGCGCGCTCGCCCGCCGCGTCGAGCAGCGGAATCAGGCCGATTTCCCCGAGGTACGCGCTCGCCGAATCGCGCGCCGCATCGTCGCGCGGCTCCACGCTGTCGAGCAGTTCCAGCAAATCCTCGGCGTGGAGATTGTCGTCGGGAACAGGCGCGGTCATGGCCGCAGGATACACTTCGCCACGCGGCGCCGCTTGGCGTGCGTGTCCGCTTTCGGTATGGTCGCGCCGACACGGGGAGGATCGCTTCAGCGCTATGGCGCAACCACGTTGTAGCCGCGCCCGGCCATGCAGCGATCGACGATGTCGCGCTGCTCGGCCGATCCATAAACGGCCCCTTGCACGCCACCGTTCGCCGCACCCCACGCCGCCACGCGCGCGACATCGTTGCCGCGCAAACCCACTGCGGCGGCGAGCAATCCGCCAAGTACAGCACCGACCGCCGCTCCGCCAGCGGCCTGTTGCGCCGCTGGACGCTGCGCGGCCAACTGCTGGCAATCGGCAAGGTCGGCCTCGTAGCTGCCCTTGCTGACGCCGGAATCGGTCAACGGTCGGTATTGCTCGACCGCGCAACCAGCCAGCGATGCGACCACGCACGCGATGAACGCTATCTTCGCTTTCATGGACTCCCCCTCTTTGCTGCGAACAGAGTCTACAGCGTGCGACCGGGCGATCTCACGGGTCGCGACGATGGGAGCCCGTCACGCCGCCTTCGGCATCACTTCGCGCCTGATTTTCTTGCCCGACTCCGCTTCTGCAAGGCGCAGATCGTAGGCGGTTTGCAGGTTGAGCCAGAACTGCGGCGTGGTGTCGAAATAGCGCGCGAGGCGCAAGGCCGTGTCGGCGGATACGCCGCGCCGCTCGCGCACGATGTCGTTGACGCGCGGCGCGGGCACCTTGAGCGCCTTGGCCAGGGCATTGGCGCTCATGTCGAGCTCAGCCAAGTAATCCTCGCGCAGGATTTCGCCGGGATGAACCGGGCGCATGCCGTTCTTGAACATGATGGTTCTCCTCAATGGTAATCCACGATCTCGACGTCTTCCGGACCTTGCTCCGTCCAGCGGAAACAGATGCGGAACTGATCGTTGATGCGCATGCTGTACTGTCCGCGGCGATCGCCATGCAAGACTTCGAGCCGGTTTCCGGGCGGCGAAACCAGATCGCGCAATTCAACGGCATTGTCCAGTTGCAGCAATTTTCGCGTGGCGCTCTTCGCGATGGCCGCAAAGCGCCGGGACTTTCCGGTCTCGAACAGCAATCGCGTTTCCGCCCCGCGGAAGCTCCGGATCATACATTGATGATATAACGCTTAACGTTAAACATCAAGCGTGACGTGGCGAGCGGGGCTCATTTGGCCGGCAGGTAATCCAGCGGATTCACCGGCTTGCCGTTCTTGCGGATCTCGAAATGCAGCTCGTCGCGACTGGCGCTGGTCGAACCCATCTCGGCGATTTCCTGGCCGGCCTTCACGCGTTCGCCTTCACGGACCAAGCGCTTGCGGTTGTGGCCGTAGGCGGACAGGAAGTTCGCGTTGTGTTTGACAATGATGAGCTCGCCATAGCCGATCAGGCCATTGCCGCTGTAGACGACTTCGCCGTCGGCGGCGGCGCGCACCGCGTCGCCGGCGCTACCGGCAATGTCGAGGCCCTGCTTCGTCTGATCGCCGGCAACGTAGGCACCGACGACCTTGCCGTCGGCGGGCCAGCGCCAGGTGACGCCGCCGGCGTTGAGTTGCGCGGCGTTGTCGGCAGGCTTCGCCGGCGCGGGAACGACTGCCGGCCTGACCGGCGGCGGCGCCCCGACGGGCCTTGGCGCCGACACGGCTGGCGGTAGTTTCGGGGGCGCTTCGACAGCTTTCGGAAGCGGCGTTTCGACAGGCGCCGATTTCGCAGGTACCGATTCCGTGGGGGCGAACGACGGCGCAGTCGCCGGCTGCGCGGACAACGACTCAAAGGCGGAAGGCTTCGGCGCGGCCGCGGACGATGCCAACGGCGTGGTCGTGGCGGATTCGGAAATGCCGCTCGTGACCGCCTGGCCCGGCTGCGGTTCGGCAATGGTTTGCGCCGCAACCGGCGCAGTCTGCGCCGGTGCGCTCAAGCGCAGGTTTTGTCCGGCGAGGATACGGTACGGCGAGACGATGCCATTCCAGGCAGCCAGGTCGCGGTAATCCAAGCCATGCTTGAACGCGATGGAATACAGCGTGTCGCCGCGCACGACGCGATATGTTGATGCCGCAGATGCCGCTGTCGATGCCGGCGCGTTCGCGCTGGGCAGGGACAGGTCCACGACCGGCGCCGGCGGATTCAACGCGCAGCCGGCGAGCCATGCGGAACCGACGGCAAACAGGAGTCGCAGCGTGGCTCGGGCGGCTTTCCGCATCGGGATCATCTCAGCGCAGATACTCGAAGTAAATCACGAACAGGACGATGAGCGCGATGATCGCCCAGCCGATCCATTCGATCCAGCGGTGAATGGCCTTCTCGGCGCGTTCGCCGCCGAGGCGGATCAAGCCACACAGAAGGAAGACGCGCTTGCCGCGGCCGACCGCGATGCCGGCGAGGAACGGCAGGATCGGCATGCCGACGATGCCGCAGGCCCAACTCGCGACTTTCATCGGAATCGGCACGAAACCGGCGGCGACCAGCAGCCAGAACGCCTGCCACGGATGCGCGATCGCGTCGGCGCGGAATTGCACGACGAGCGCATCCAGATGCGCCAGCACACCGGTGTCGGCAAGATACGGGCGCAGCGCGTCGAAGGCGTAATGTCCGAGCGCATAGCCGACCAGCGACCCAAGCAGGGAAAACACAAGGCTGATCGAGGCGAAGCGCGCCCAGTGCACGGGTTTCGCCAGCGTCATCGGCGCGAGCATGAACTCCGGCGCGACCGGGAAAACGAAGGCCTCGACGAAGCTCAATCCGGCCAGGTAGGCCTGCGCACGCGGATGCGCAGCCCAGCGCAGGGCGAGTTCGTAGAGCGGCTTGAACAGGCGCATCAGGTAACGCCGCCGAGCAGCGGCACGAAACTGACGTGGCCGAGCATTTCTGCCTTCCACTCCTCGCCGTCGCGGCGGTAGCGCAGCAGGCGTTGCGATCCGGACGGGCCGACCGGCGCGACCAGCACGCCGTCCGGCGCGAGCTGCGCGAGCAGCGCGGGATCGATCACCTCCCCGGCCGCGGTCAACACGATCGCGTCGTATGGCGCAAATTCCGGCCAGCCGAGCTTGCCGTCGTCGTGCTTGCTGCGGACGTTGCCGATGCCGAGCTTGCGGAACCGCCGGCGTGCGTCGCGCAGCAGGTCCTCGATGCGCTCGACCGTGTACACATTTCCACAAAGCGCAGCGAGTACCGCGGCCTGGTAGCCCGAGCCGGTACCGATCTCCAGCACCTTGTCAGGAATCTTCGGTTCGATCAGCGCCTCGGTCATGCGCGCCACGACCCAGGGCTGCGAAATCGTCTGGCCGTGTCCGATCGGCAGCGCGGTGTCTTCGTAGGCGCGCGAAGCGAGCGCTTCTTCCATGAACAGGTGCCGCGGCAAGCGTCCGATCACATCGAGTACGCGGCGGTCGGCGATGCCTTCGGATTTGAGGCGTTCGATCAAGCGGTCGCGCGCGCGCTGGCTGGTCATGCCGAGCCCGCGCGCCTCGGGCGTGAGACGCGAAAAAACGTTCATGCCGCCGCGCCGCCCAATTCCAGTGACAACGAGCTGACCCAGCTGCTGACCTTGTCCAGTGCCTGGAAGCGCGTGAGGTCCACATGGATCGGCGTGATCGAGATGAAGCCGTCGCGCACCGCGTGAAAATCCGTGCCGGGACCGTCATCCTCGGCCTCGCCCGCCGGACCGATCCAGTAGATCGGATGGCCGCGCGGATCGCGCTGCGGCAGGCACGGCGCGGAACGATGCCGGCGCCCGAGCCGTGTCACCGCGAAGCCGCGCAGTTCCGCCCAGGGGCGGTCGGGCACATTGACGTTGAGGATGGTGTCGGCGGGCAGCGGATCGACCAGCAGGCGCTGCATGATCGACAGCGCCGCCTGCGCCGCGCTGTGGTAGTGCTCGCCTTGGTGCTCGGACGAAACCAGCGACACCGCGATCGCGGGCAGGCCGAGGAAGCGGCCTTCCATCGCCGCCGAAACGGTGCCGGAATAAATCACGTCGTCGCCGAGGTTGGCCGAATTGTTGATGCCGGAAACGACGATATCAGGCTCGTGGTCGAGCAGTCCGGACAGCGCTAGGTGCACGCAATCGGTCGGCGTGCCAGCGACGCGGTAGCGGCGCTCGTCGATCTTCTTTACCCGGATCGGCTGGTCCAGGGTGAGCGAATTGCTCGCGCCGGAGCGGTCGCGGTCGGGCGCGACCACGGTGACTTCGCCGACAATCGCCAGCCGCTGCGCCAGGATCAGGATGCCCGGCGCGTCGACGCCGTCGTCGTTACTGACTAATACACGCATAAGTTGTCTATTCTACCAAGCCACGGCACTGACGTATCCTCGGCGCATGCGCAAATCTCGGCCAACCTCCATCATCAGCGACGAAGACCTGCGCCTGTTCGCCGACGCGGTCGGGCCGGTGCGGCGCCTGCGCGACGCGGCGCCCGTCGTCGCCCGCCCGCGGCCCGTGCCGGAGCCGGTGCAATCGCGCCGCGACGAAGCCAACGTCGCCGGCGAACTGTTGGCCAGCGCCATCGATCCCGCGGCGATCGAGGTCGGCGAGGAATTGAGCTACCTCAAGGACGGCCATTCGCCGCGCCTGCTGCGCCAGCTCAAGCGCGGGCATTTTTCCATCGCCGACGAAATCGACCTGCACCAGATGACGGCGGCAGTGGCGCGCGAGGCGGTCAAGCAATTCCTGGACGAATCGCGCCGCGACGGACGCCTGTGCGT
>DATIVQ010000033.1:0-2968 GCA_035465735.1 Rudaea sp. | reverse complement strand
GGCGCGGTCGCATCCATCAGCTGCTGGTAGCTGTCGATGACGAAATAGGTCTTCTGGTAGGTGTCGATGCGGTAGCGCGTGCGCATGATGCGCTTGAGGTCGAAGCCGAGCCGGTTCGGTGCGGTCGATTCCAGGCAATGGATCGACTCGCCCTTCGAACTGACGATGCCGGAGCCGTAGATGCGCAGGCCGTCGTCCTGTTTGATCAGCCCGAATTCGACCGTGTACCAGTACAGGCGCGTGAGGTTGGCCAGCGCCTCCGCGCCGATGGCGTGCGCCTTGACGCCACCGCAGCCGTAGGCCTGCATGTAATCGGCGAAGGAGGGATTGAGCAATAGCGGCACGTGGCCGAACAGGTCGTGGAACAGGTCAGGCTCGCTGATGTAGTCGATCTGGTCCGGGCGGCGGATCCACCAGGTCACCGGAAAACGCCGGTTCGCGAGGTGGTCGAAGAACGTGAGTTCCGGCAGCAGGCCCTCGACGCCGACCAGTTCCCAGCCGGTCGCTTTCTTCAACACGCGATTGAGTTCGTCGAATTTCGGGATCGCGTCCGGCGTCATGCCGAATTTGCGCTGGTTGTCGAGGAATTCGCGCGCGGCGCGGCCCGCCAGCACTTGCTGCTGGCGCTCGAACAGCCGTGCCCACGTCGCGTGGTCATCGCGCGAGTAACTTGCCCACGGTTGCTCGACGACCGCCGTCGTGTAGACCGGTACGGAACCCTTGTCGGTCTGCAGATGTTCGACGCGGCGCGGTTGGGCGTTCATCGCGCGCATTCTACACCCTGGGTCTAATGTAGCGTTTCGCCGTCGCCGCGGCGTGCGCGCAGCGGCACTACGTTGTCGCCTCCGCGACGTGTTGTGTGCGGGCCGTCCCAGAGCGCCGGAATGTTTTCGGGCCGCGGTAAATCGTATTCCGGGTCCGTCGCTTGCCGCTCGTCCTTTTCTTCCTCGATTTCCCAGCTATAGCGCTTGCGTGGCGGTTGCGGGTCGCGCTTGTGCCAGACGAAGGCGGCGATCAGTCCCGCCAGTGCACCGAAGAAGTGGTACTCGAACGACACCTGCGGATCGCGTGGCAGTACGGTCATGACCATGCCGCCGTAGAGGAAGAACACGGTCAGGGCGATGGCGATGGCAAGGCGGTCGCGGCGCAGCAGGCCCATGAAGAAAAGGTAGAACATCAGGCCATGCGCGATGCCGCTGATGCCGACGTGGATCGACGGCCGCGCCCACAGCCACACGCCGGCGCCGGAGACGATCCAGATGAACGGCAGGGCGAGGCGCGTCGCGCGCGGATAGGCGTACAACGCCAGTGCGGCGAGCAGGCCCATAGGCAAGGTGTTCGACATCAGGTGCGCGAACGAGGCGTGCATGAACGGTGCGGTGAGGATGCCGACCAGGCCGTGCGCGTCGCGCGGGCGGATGCCGAGGTCGTCCATGTCCCAACCGAGCAACCAGGCGCCGAGCCAGGCCAGCCAGATGCCGGCGACGAGTCCGGTCGCCCCGATGACGGCCCAGAACACGCGGTTGCGGTCGCGCACGATGGCGGCGGTGCTGGGCTCGGCAGTGCGCGGTGCGATATCCATCTGCGCACAATGGGGCCTGCCAGCGGCGTCGACAAGGCATTTGCGCCGCATCGACGACCGGCGCAGACTAGATTCGCCAGAAGGGGGCTCTAGTGGCATTGGATATTCACACCCTGATCATGCTGGCGGCCGTCGTGGCCCTGCTCAGCGGCGCAAGCCTGCACTACGTCTTGCGCGAGTATCCGGCGGAACTGTCTCCCAGCATCCGCCTGTGGACGCTCGGCGTCCTTGCCCAAGCCACGGCGTGGATCTTGTTCGGCCTGCGCGACCAGATTCCGGATTGGCTGTCGATCGTGGGCGCGAACGCGCTGCTCAGTCTGGCGTTCGCCCAGCAGGTACATGCGGTGCGTCTGTTCGGCGGCCTGCCGGTCGGGCACGTGGCCGTCTACGCCCCCACGGTTGCGGTGCTGCTCGACGAGATCGTGTTCACCTACGCCGTGCCGGGCATGCGCCTGCGCCTGCTGACGGCAACGCCATGGTTCTGTCTGCAGATGATCCAGGGCGGCCTGTCGCTCGTTGCCAGCGCTGCCGTGGGCAGGCGCAGCGGCCGCCTGACTGCGGCGTCGTTCTTCGCGCTCGCCGCGGTGCTGGCCGCGCGCGTCGTCTACGAGGGCCTTCACACGGAGGTCCTGCGTTCGGCGTTCTGGGATTCGCCGATGCAGACGATCGTGTTCTCGTTTGCCTCCTTGTTCGTGGTCGTCGCCACGCTGGGCTTCGTCCTGATGTGCAGCGACCAACTGAACCAGGAACTCGAGCGCCAGGCGATGCTCGATCCGCTCACCGGCCTCAGCAACCGGCGCACGCTGGATGTGATGGCGGCGCAGGCGCTCGCTTCGGCACAGCGTCATGACCGACCGTCGGCGTTGCTGATGATTGATGTCGACCACTTCAAGCGGATAAACGACGACTGCGGCCATGCCGCCGGGGACGAAGCCTTGCAGCTGCTGGCGGCGACGCTGAGGCGCGAGTTGCGCAACGAGGATCTGCTGGGCCGCCTGGGCGGCGAGGAATTCGTCGCCGTGCTGCCGGAAAGCGACACGGAGGATGCGCTTGCCAGCGCCGAGCGCCTGCGCCGCGCCGTGGAGGAACTCGACTTCGCCGCGGCGGGTCGCCCGGTTCAGCTGCGCATCTCCATCGGCGTCGCCACCCTGCGCGAAGGCGACGATCTAGGGGCCCTCTTGCGTCGCGCCGACGCGGCCTTGTACGCCGCCAAGCGCGCCGGACGCAATTGCGTGTGCGGGCCTGCGGATGTGAGCGACGCTGCGAACGGCGGCGCGAATCGCATGGGTTGAACGCCCACTCCGGTATCATGCGGCGATGAATCCCAATCCCGTCATTCACCTGAAGATCGAGCGCCGCTCCAACCATCCGTGGATTTTCCAGAAG
>DATIVQ010000032.1:0-7118 GCA_035465735.1 Rudaea sp. | reverse complement strand
ATGGGCCGGCACTTCTTCACCGGCGGCCTGATGCCGTCGGCGGACACCCTGCTCTGGTTTCAGCGGGACCTGGCGATCGAACGGCAATGGCGTCTGTCCGGCACGCATTACGAAAAGACCGCCAATGCCTGGCTCGCCAATCAGGACCGGCATCGTGCCGAAGTGCTGCAAGTGCTGGTGCCAGCCTACGGCGAACAGGCGCACATCTGGCACCAGCGCTGGCGCATGTTCTGGATGGCCTGCGCGGAGCTGTTCGGTTACCGCGGCGGCAACGAGTGGCTGGTCGCCCACTTCCTATTCGCAAAGCGCTGAAAAGAAAAAGCCCGGCAGTGCCGGGCTTTTTCGTGTTGCGACAAGCGGAAACCTTACTGGCTTTCCACCTTCAACTCGACGCGACGGTTGCGCTGACGGCCAGCCGAGGTCTTGTTGGTGTCGATCGGGTTCGATTCGCCGAAGCCCTTCGGACCATCCAAACGGCTGGCGTCGACGCCGTGCCCGGTCAGGTAGTCGTAGACGCCCTTGGCGCGGCGCTCGGACAACTTCTGGTTGTACGCATCGGTGCCGACGGAATCGGTGTAGCCATCGACGGAAACGTGCACGTTCGGATAGCGCTTGAGCGTATCCACGGCTTCGTCGAGGATCTGCACGGACGCGGAGGTCGGCGCCTTCAGCGACGGCACCAGCTTCTCGCCGACGCGCGGATGATCGAACTTGAATTCGACGCCACGCAGGTCGATGGAGACCGCGGCCGGGGGAGTGGCCTCTTCACGGGCCGGCGGAGCGGCCGGCGGCGGAGCCGCCTCTTCGTGCTTGGCCGCCGGGGCCGGGGCCGAACCGCCGCCGAAGCTGTAGGTCAGGCCGACCGTGGCGATGGCGTCGGTGAAGCCGGAGTGATGATTGAAGCCTTCCGACGCGGCCAGCGTGGAATTCAGCGAATTGTTGTCGCGGTCGTAACGCCCCGCGATTTCGCCGCGGAACGCCAGGCGATCGGACATGTTGTACTGCATGCCGACACCGGCCGTGACCATCGGATCCCAGCCGCCGCCGCGGGCGAACTGACCCTGCGACTGGCCGCCGAACGCCGTGGTCTGGCCGAGCAGGTAGCCGGAGAAGGCCTTGTGGCGCATCGCACCGACGCCGCCCATCAGGTACGGGCGCCAGCCGGAGCCGATCTCGCCGAAGAACCAGCGCGCGGCAACGTCGAGCTGCACGCTTTCCCACTGGTGGCCGTCGCGCGGGGAACTGGTCTTGAAATCGGCATTATTGATGCCGTATTCGAAATCGACGGCCAGGTTCGGATTGACCCAAACGCCAGCGCCGAGGCCGAAGAAGGCCGAGGTCTTCGTGGTGCGCGCGCTATCCGGCGCGACCACGCCCAAGCGCGGAGCCAAGTACCAACTGCTGGCATCCTGGGCGTTGGCGACGCCCACGCCGCCCAATCCCAGGGCGATCAGGACAAACAAGGTATTGCGTTTCATCGGAGAGTCTCCTCATAGCTAGATTTTTTGGCGTCCGCTCCGCTCGCGCGGCACGCGACCACGCCGCGAAACCCTGCGGCGTTTGCGTCGCGTTAATTATACGTTAGCACATTGGCAACGCGAGCACCGACAGTCTAACAAAATCGGCTCATGCGCTCCAGCACGCACGGTTCAGGATGCAGTCAGGGAGTGCACCCTCCATTTTCCGCTAAGTGCCTGCCAATAATTGCTTTTCGGCGCATCAAGCGGCGAACAAATCGAGCAAGCTCGGCACGGTCATGGCCTCGAACTGCGATGGATCGCTGCAGGCAGCCAGGATCCCTTGAACCTGCCTCGCCGGCAAATGCCCGGCCAGGGCGCTTTCGAACTTCTTGACCAATACGGGAATACCCTCGGCGCGGCGTTTGCGGTGGCCGATCGGAAAATCGATCGAAACCTTCTCCGTCTTGCTGCCGTCGGCGAAGAACGCCTGCACGGAATTGCCGATGTAACGTTTCTCCGGATCAAAATAGTCCTTGGTGAACTGCGGGTTTTCCTTGACCGTCATCTTTGCGCGCAGCGCGTCAATGCGCGGATCGGCGGCAACGCCGTCGCTGTAGTCGCCAGCCGTCAGGCGACCGAAGATAAGCGGTACGGCGACCATGTACTGGATGCAGTGGTCGCGATCAGCGTAGTTCGCCAGCGGACCGGTCTTGTCGATGATGCGTACGCCGGCCTCCTGCGTTTCGATCTCAATGCGTTCGATCTGATCGAGCTTGCCGGCAACCTGCGGGTGCAGTTTCATCGCGCATTCCACCGCCGTCTGCGCATGGAATTCGGCCGGGAACGAAATCTTGAACAGGACATTCTCCATCACATAGCTGCCGAAGCCGCGTTCGAACTCGAACGCCTTGCCCTTGAACGCGACGTCGTAGAAACCCCAGGTTTTCGCGGTCAGGGCCGAGGGATAACCCACGCAACCCTTCATCGCGTTCAACGCATGCGTGACCGCGCGCCGGCAGGCGTCGCCCGCCGCCCAGCTCTTGCGCGGACCCGTGTTCGGCGCGTGGCGGTAGGTGCGCAGCGCGCCGTTGTCGATCCAGCTGTGCGAGACGGCATTGACGATTTCGTCCTTGCCACCGCCGAGCATCTGCGTGGCGACCGCGGCAGAGGCCAGACGCACCAGAATGACGTGATCCATGCCGACGCGGTTGAACGAATTCTTCAGCGCGTAGCACCCCTGGATTTCATGCGCCTTGATCGCGGCGGTGAGCACGTCGCGGATCGTCAGCGCCTTGCCGCCTTCGCGGATACTCCGGCGCGAGACGTAATCTGCCACGGCGAGGATCGCGCCGAGATTGTCGGATGGATGGCCCCATTCCGCGGCGAGCCAGGTGTCGTTGAAATCGAGCCAGCGCACCTGCACGCCGATGTTGTAGGCGGCTTGAACCGGATCGAGCTCCCAGCTCGTGCCCGGCACGCGCGCGCCGCCCGGCAGGGTCGCACCGGGCACGAGCGGGCCCAGGTGCTTGACGCATTCGGGAAATCTCATCGCCAGCATCGCGCAGCCGAGCGAATCCATGAGCATGTAGCGCGCGGTGTCGTACGCCTCTTTCGATTCAATCCGGTAGTCGGCGACGTAATTGGCGATGTCGACCATCGGCTGGTCGGGCTGGGGGCGCACGGCGGAACGGATGTCGTGATGGCTCATGGGAGATTTCCGGAAGAGGAGAAAGGGGATCGGGAAACGGCCTATTTTGCCAGATTCCGTCTCCATCTCGCCGTCTGAGACAGGGCGTGGATAGCTTCGCCACGTCATCCGGAGGACAATTCCCCCATGCCGCTCGAGAACTTCCATCCCGCCGTCGCGGCGTGGTTCCACGGCGCGTTCGCGGCGCCAACCCCGGCACAGCAGCGCGCCTGGCCGGCAATCCAGTCAGGACGCCATGCCCTGATCGCCGCGCCGACCGGCTCGGGCAAGACCCTGGCTGCCTTCCTCGCCGCGATCGACGCGCTGGTGCGCGACGGCGTGGCCGGCAATCTCACGGACGAAACCCGCATCGTCTACGTCTCGCCGCTCAAGGCGCTGTCGAACGACGTGCGCATCAACCTGGAAGCGCCGCTCGCCGGCATCCGCGACAAGCTGTTCGAACTGGGCTTGCCCGACGTGGAAATCCGCGGCAACGTGCGCACCGGCGACACGCCCCAGAGCGAGCGCGAGGCGATGAAACGGCGTCCGCCGCATATCGTGGTGACGACGCCCGAGTCGCTGTACATCCTGCTCGGTTCGGAGTCCGGCCGCGCGATGCTGGCCTCCACGCGCAGCGTGATCGTCGACGAAATCCATGCACTCGCGCCGAGCAAACGCGGCGCACATCTGGCGCTGTCGCTGGAACGCCTCGAAGCGCTGTGCGCACGGCCCCTGACGCGCATAGGTCTTTCGGCGACGCAGAAGCCGATTTCAGAAGTCGCGAAATTCTTGCTCGGCGCGCATTCGGAACAAGACTGCGAAATCGTCGACGTCGGCCACACGCGCGAGCGCGATCTCGCCATCGAGCTTCCGTCCTCACCGCTGTCGGCGGTGATGTCCGGCGATGTGTGGACACAGGTGTACGCGCGGCTGGCGGAGCTGATCCAGGCGCATCGCACCACACTGGTTTTCGTCAACACGCGGCGCATGGCCGAACGCCTGGCTCGGCATCTGTCCGAACTGCTGGGCAAGGACGCCGTCACTTCGCATCACGGTTCACTTGCGCGCGAGCAACGCCTGGCCGCCGAACAGCGCCTCAAGCGCGGCGAACTGCGTGCACTGGTCGCCACCGCCTCGCTCGAGCTCGGCATCGACATCGGCGACGTCGACCTGGTCTGCCAGATTGCCTCGCCGCGTTCGATCGCGACGTTCCTGCAGCGCGCCGGGCGCGCCAACCATGCCGTCGATGGCAGGCCGAAGGCGCGACTGTTCCCGACCTCGCGCGACGACCTCGTCGAATGCGCGGCCCTGCTCGACGCGGTGCGTCGCGGCGAACTCGACACGTTGCACGTCGAAAAAAACGCGCTCGATGTGCTCGCGCAACAGATCGTGGCCGAAGTTGCTTGCCGTGAATGGCGCGAAGATGATCTGTTCGACCTCGTCGCGCGCTCCTACCCGTTCGCGCAGACCTCGCACAACACGTTCCGCGAAGTCCTGCGCATGCTCGCCGATGGCTACACGACGCGGCGCGGACCGCGCGGCGCTTACCTGCATCGCGACGCGGTCAACGGCGTGCTGCGCGCGCGGCGCGGCGCGCGCCTGACCGCGATCACTTCCGGCGGCGCGATTCCCGACACCGCCGATTACGAAGTCGTGCTGGAACCGCAGGCGCAGCGCGTGGGCACTGTTCACGAGGATTTCGCGGTCGAATCCATGGCCGGAGACATCTTCCAGCTCGGCAACACCTCATATCGAATCTTGCGTGTGGAACGCGGCAAAGTGCGCGTGGAAGACGCGCAAGGGGCGCCGCCGACGATTCCTTTCTGGCTCGGCGAGGCACCGGGGCGCAGCGACGAACTGTCCTTTGCGGTGTCGCGTTTGCGCGAGGAAATTTCCGCGCAAGTGGAAAATGGCGCGGCGCCCGCGGAAAGCTGGCTGCGCAACGTTATCGGCCTGCGCGAATCCGCCGCGCACCAGATCGTGGATTACCTCGGCGGCGCCAAGTCCGCATTCGGCATGCTGCCGACGCAAACGGAACTGGCGATGGAGCGCTTCTTCGACGAGTCCGGCGGCACCCAGCTCATCATCCACTCGCCGTTCGGCAGCCGCCTCAACCGCGCCTGGGGACTCGCGCTGCGCAAGCGCTTCTGCCGCACGTTCAATTTCGAACTGCAGGCCGCGGCGACCGAGGACGCGATCATCCTGTCGCTGTCGACCAGCCACAGTTTCCCGCTCGAGGACGTCACCCGCTATCTGCATTCCAACTCGGTGCGCCACGTGCTGATCCAGGCGCTGCTCGACGCGCCCATGTTCGGCGTGCGCTGGCGCTGGAACGCGGCGACCGCGCTCGCCCTGCCGCGCTTTGTCGGCGGCGCGAAGGTGCCACCGCAGTTGCAGCGCATGAAGTCCGAGGATTTGCTCGCCGCGGTTTTCCCGGATCAAGTCGCGTGCCTGGAGAACATCGTCGGCGAGCGCCAGATTCCCGATCACCCGCTCGTCGCGCAAACCCTGCACGATTGCCTGCACGAGGCCATGGACATCGAGGGCCTCGAAGCACTATTGCGCAAACTCGAAGCCGGGCAAATACGCTTCGTCTGCCGCGACCTGACCGCACCCTCACCGCTCGCCGCCGAAGTCCTGACCGCGCGGCCGTATGCCTTCCTCGACGATGCGCCTCTGGAAGAACGCCGCACCCAGGCGGTGATGTCGAGGCGCTGGGGCGACATCGAGACGACCGCGGATTTTGGCGCGCTCGACGCGGACGCGATTGCCGCGGTGCGCGAGGAAGCATGGCCGCAAGCGCGCACGCCGGACGAGTTGCACGAAGCATTGATGGGACTGGGCTTCCTGACCGGAGCCGACATGGCGCGCAATCCGGCGTGGCGCACGCTGTTCGATGCGCTGATCGCGCAGCAGCGCGCCACTCGCTTGGCGGACTTGCGCATCCCCGCCGAACGCCTGCCGCAATTCCGGGCGATCTTCGCCGAAGCGGCGTTCGATCCGCCCATCATGGCGCCGGCGGAATTCGCGCAAACACCATGGACGCGTGAAACCGCGCTGGCCGACCTCCTGCGCGCCCGCTTGACCGGGCTCGGTCCGACCCCGAGCACGCAGCTCGCCACAGCGCTGAGTCTTCCACCGGTGGAAATCGACGCCGCCCTGCTGGCGCTGGAGCGCGAAGGCACGGTCATGCAGGGTCGCTTCACGCCCGATCCCGCGAAATCGCAGAACGAATGGTGTGAGAGGTATCTGCTCGCGCGCATCCACCGCTACACGATCAATCGCCTGCGCCGCGAGATCGAGCCGGTCGAGCCGCGCGATTTCATGCGCTTCCTGTTCGACTGGCAGAAGGTGTCTACCGGCGCCCGCGTCGAAGGCCCGGACGCACTCGCCGCCGTGCTCGCGCAACTGGAAGGTTTCGAAGCGCCCGCCGCGGCGTGGGAATCGGAAATCCTGCCCGCGCGCGTTGCCGGCTACGAGATTTCCTGGCTGGACGACCTCTGCCTCGCCGGGCGCATCGTGTGGTCGCGGCTGCGGCCACGCACATCCACGGGCAGTGAACACGGCGCCGGCCCCGTTCGCGCCACCCCCATCGTCCTGCTGCAGCGTCGCAGCCTGCCGACATGGAATGCGCTTGGCGCAAGGACCGACGGTGCCGATGCCGCGATCTCATCGCGAGCACGGAAAGTTTCCGATTTCCTGCGCGATCACGGCGCGTCGTTCTTCGACGAACTGCTGGCGGGCTCGCAACTGCTTCACGTCGAACTGGAGGAAGCGCTGGCCGAACTCGTTGCCGCAGGACAGATCAACTCCGACAGCTTCGCCGGACTGCGCGCGCTGCTGGTGCCGCAATCCAAGCGTCCATCCACGGGCCGGCGCCGCGGTCGCCGCACGGCCCTGCTCGGCATCGCCGATGCCGGTCGGTGGTCGCCGCTGCGGCGCGGCTTTGCGCCAGGCGAATCCGCGAATCC
>DATIVQ010000031.1:0-1928 GCA_035465735.1 Rudaea sp. | reverse complement strand
CCTCAAGCTCGGCTCGCAACTGGTCGAAGAGAAGTCGTACCAGGATTACGGCGCGGCGCCGGCCTGATTCGCTTGAAATTCCTCGAAGCGGGCGATGACGTCATCGACCGTGATCAATTCCATCACACCCGGATATTCCAGTTTCGTGCCCCAAGGCAACTGTGTCGCCGCCTTGCCGCGGAACTTGCGCGCCGCGGCGTCGTAGCAGTTCACGCACCAGCGCCGGTCGGAGTAGGGACCCGAGCGCTGCGGATTGCTCGGCGCATGCAGGCCGAGCACTTTGGCGCCGACGGCGTTGGCCATGTGCATCGGACCGGAATCCGGCGTCAGCACGAGGCTGGCATGCTGGCACAGGGCGAGGAATTGCTTGAGCGTGTCCTTGCCGATCAGGTCGATGGGGTTGTGCGTGCAGCGGTCCGCGATGGCATCGCCGAACTCGCGCTCGAACGTGCTGGGACCACCGCACAGGGCGACGCGCCAGCCGCGCGCGGTGGCGTGGTTCATCACCGCCGCGTACCGATCCGGCAGCCAGTTGCGCAGACGATGGCTGGAACAAGGACTGACGAGTAAGGTCGGCACATCGCCGGGCAAGTGCGCGTCGGCAAACTCGTGCGCGGAATCGGGAATCGGAATATTCCATTCGACGCGGGTCTGTTTCAGGCCGAGCGGTTCGAGAAATCCCGCCATCGCGTCGAGCACATGTTCGCCGCTGCGCTGCGCGATGCGCGCGTTCACGAACAGGCCGTGCAGATCCTTCGAGCGCGCGCGGTCGTAGCCGATGCGCAGGTCCGCGCGCACCAGCGCGCTGACGAGATTCGCGCGCAGCGCCACTTGCAGGTGCAGCAGCGCGTCGAAACGGCGCCCGGCCAGCTGCCGGCGCAGCGCCGCGAACCCGCGCCAGCCGGCGGCCTTGTCGAAAACGAGGAATTCCACGCCGGGGATGTCGCCGACCAGCTTGTGCTCGAGCTTGCCGACGATCCAGGCCAGGCGCGTGCGCGGCCACGCGTCCTGCAGCGTGCGCAGCAGCGGTACGACGTGAGTGACGTCGCCCAGCGCCGAGGTGCGCAACAGGCACAGCGACTGGGGAGGACGTTCGCGGGAAAATGCAATTCGCGGCATGCGGACTGATAAAATGGCGCTGATGACGCAGGCGCAATTCCAACCCACGCCCGATGGCGCGATTGTGTTCGACCCCGAGGCCATTGCACAAGCGCGTTTCGACCAGGACTGGTTCGAACCGGACTACTGGCGCGCGCGCGCGGCGGCACAGGCGACGACGGGCGGCCGCGGCAGCGCGATGTTCATCGCCACGCCGATCGGAGGCTGCGTGCTGCGCCATTACCGCCGTGGCGGCATGGCGGCGCGGGTGTTCGGCGACCGCTATTTCTGGACGGGTGTCGAGCACACGCGCAGTTTTGCCGAATTCCGCCTGCTGCAGGCGCTGCGCGGGAAGGGCCTGCGCGTGCCGCAGCCGCTGGCGGCGCGCTGTCGGCGCAGCGGCGTGCAGTATCGCGCGGACATTCTCACGCGCCGGGTCGAGCAGGCGGCGACGCTCGCCGAATTGCTTGCACAAGGCCGGCTCGACGCGGCCGTCGCTTCGCGCGTCGGTGCGGAAATCGCGCGCTTTCATGCGCAAGGCGCCTATCACGCCGACCTGAACGCGCACAATATCCTGCTGGCGGATGCGGCGGTCTGGCTGATCGATTTCGACCGCGGCGAATTGCGCGCGCCCGCGCGGACGTGGCAATTGGCGAACCTCGCGCGGCTCAAACGCTCGCTGCGCAAGATCGGCGCGGCACGCAACGGCGAATCCGAGTTCGAACGCGACTTGTGGCAACCGCTGCTGGCGGCGTGGGAGAAAGGGATGGCGGCATGAATCTCGCACTGCATTTTCTCGGCGTCGGTTCCGCGCAGGCCGTGGAACTGGG
>DATIVQ010000030.1:0-3093 GCA_035465735.1 Rudaea sp. | reverse complement strand
GGTCGGTGAGCGTCCACAGGCCGATCAGGACGAGCCCGGCAATGCCGCAGGCGAGCGCGATCAGGCTGGCGCCGGTGGCGAACGTCCAGCGCGCCCAGCGCCGCGTGCGCTGGCGGTACAGCGCGAACAGGCCGAGTCCGGCCGCGATGCCGGCGGCGAGCGCCTGCCAGACCCAGTTCGGCGGAAATTCCGGCGGTTCGGGCAGGGCGCCGGGGTAGACGATCGTCTCTTTGGCGACCAGCGGGACGAGTCCGCCTTGCGCGTCGCGCACCTGCACCTCGCGCACGTAGCGCATGAATTCCATGGGCACGAAGCCCTCGGCCCAGTACGAAAGCCGCGTGTCGGCGAACGGACCGAGGCCCGCGTCCATCAGCACCATCAGCGCCGCGTCCGGGCGCATCAGGCGCAGCGTGTCCATGCGATAGGTGAAGCCGCGCGAGGGTGCGATGAGGCGGGCGTGGATTGCGCCGTCGAGCGCCGCATCGAGCGCGTCGCGCACGCGCGTGGCGCAGTTGTCGGTGAAGTAGTCGTAGTGGTATTGGGCGTTTTCCGGGCGCGCGTTCCATTCGAGATAATCGGATAGCTTCACGCGCTGTTGCGGCGTGAGGTTCAGATCCTGTTCGACGATCCAGCGGCCTTCACTTCGATACAGCGGGAATTCATCGGCCGGGTCGTCCACGTCCATGCGATAGAGCATGCGGCCGCGCGCGAAGTTGAGGTAGAAATCCTTCTGCGCGAAATCGAACATGCCGTAGTTGTACAGGCGTCGCACGCCGCTGGCGCGGTCGTCGACCAGGATCGCGTTGTGGCCGAAGCGCTCCCACACTTCGGTGCCGGGACCGAACGTGATCAGGGCGACGTCGAGATTGCTGCCGGGACTGGGTGCGGGCGCAGGCTGGGCAGCTGCAAAAAGTGGAAAAAGCAGCAAAACGCAGATCAGGCTGTGTCGGCGAGCCGAGCGCAGCAATTTCCAGACGGCTTCAGGCGTCATGCACCCGCACCGAGAACTGCTGCACCCGCCGCGCATCCGCGCGGGTCACGCGGAAGACAAAGCCGCCAAGCGCGGTTTCCTCGCCGGATTCGGGCAGGTGGCCGAATTCGGCGGTGACCATGCCGCCGATGGTGTCGAAATCCTCGTCGGAGAATGCGCTGCCCAGGCGTGCGTTGAAGTCGGCGATCGGGGTGAGTGCGTTGACCAGAAAACTGCCGTCGGGCTGCGCCTGGATCTGTTTCTTGCGCGCAGGGTCTTCCTCGTCGTGCTCGTCGTCGATCTCGCCGACGATCTCCTCGAGCACGTCCTCGATCGTGACCAGGCCGGCGACGCCGCCGTATTCGTCGACGACGATGGCCATGTGGTTGCGCGACAGGCGGAATTCCTTGAGCAGGATGTCCAGGCGCTTGGAATCGGGGATCATCGCCACGCGCCGCAGCAGGCCGCGGATGTTGCACGGCGATTCCTTGCCGGCGAAGCACTTGAGCAGGTCCTTGGCGAGCAAGATACCGATGATGTCGTCGCTGTCCTCGGCGTGCACCGGGAAGCGCGAATGGCCGGACTCGATCACCCGGCGCAGGATTTCCTCCAGCGGCGCGTCGGCCGGCAGCGAGACGATCTGCGCGCGCGGAATCATCACGTCGGCGACGGTCAGGTCGGACACCTCGATCGCGCCTTCGACCATCGACAAGGTGTCGTCCGACAACAGCCCGTTGGCGCGGGCGTCGCGCAGCTCTTCGAGCAGTTCGTCGATATTGCGGGGTTCGCCGGAAACCAGCTGGCCGAGGCGTTCCAGCCAGGATCTGGCCGGCGGGGGACTTGGGTGGTCCTCGTTCATTACATTAGGTGCAGTACCCTCACGGGCGGTCGCCTAGTGTAGCCGATGGCGCGATTTTCGTGATTTGTCGATCTGGATCAATGTCTTGTAGACACCGAATCGACTCATTCGTAGGGATTGCCGATGCCCAGTCCGGCCAGGATCCGGATTTCCAGCGCTTCCATGCGCCGCGCCTCCGCGGGACTTGCGTGATCATGTCCGAGCAGGTGCAAGACGCCGTGGATGGCCAGGTGCGCCCAGTGCGCGCGCGGGCGCTTGCCCTGTTCGGCGGCTTCGCGCGCGACGACCGGAGCGCAGACGACCAGGTCCCCGAGCAGGCGCGACTTGTCTGCGGGCACCGGTTCCCAGGGAAAGCTCAGCACGTTCGTGGCGTAGTCCTTGTGCCGATACTGCCGGTTGAAGCGCCGGCCTTCCGCGTTGCCGACGACCAGAATGTTCACTTCGGCACCGCGGGGCAGGCCCGGAATCGCGCCGATCCATTTTTCGAAAGACGATTTCGCCGGCACGCCGCGGCGGCCGGCCATGTTGCGCAATGACACCCGGATGCTCATTCCTTCTTCTCGTCGTTCTCGCGCTTCTCGTAGGCGCGCACGATCTTCTGCACCAGCGGATGGCGTACCACGTCTTTCGCCGTGAAGAAGGTGAAGCTGACCCCGTCCACGTCGCGCAGCACCTCGATCGCGTCGCGCAGGCCGGACTTGACGTGGCGGGGCAGGTCGATCTGGGTAACGTCGCCGGTGACCACGGCCGCAGAGCCGAAACCGATGCGGGTGAGGAACATCTTCATCTGCTCGGTCGTCGTGTTCTGGGCCTCGTCGAGGATCACGAACGCATCGTTGAGCGTGCGTCCACGCATGTAGGCGAGCGGCGCGATCTCGATGACGTTGCGCTCGATCAGGCGCGTAACCTTCTCGATGCCGAGCATTTCGTACAGCGCGTCGTAGAGCGGACGCAGGTAGGGATCGACCTTCTGCGTCAGGTCGCCGGGCAGGAAGCCCAGCTTCTCCCCGGCCTCGACCGCCGGGCGCACCAGGATCAGGCGCTGCACGCGCGAATCGTTGAGTGCATCCACCGCCATCGCCACGGCCAGATAGGTCTTGCCGGTGCCGGCCGGGCCGATGCCGAAATTGATATCGTGCGTGGCGACCGCGTGCAGGTAGCGCTGCTGGTTCGCGCCGCGGCCGCGGATGGTGCCGCGCTTGACCTTGATCGCCACCGCCTGGGCGTCCTCTGCACCGGCGTCGAGCGCGTCGATGCCCGACTC
>DATIVQ010000029.1:0-5339 GCA_035465735.1 Rudaea sp. | reverse complement strand
GCGGTGACGATTCCGCTGTCGCTGCTGTTTGCGTTCTGCTGCCTCGACCTGCAGGGCGCCTCGGCGAACCTGCTGTCCATCGGCGCGGTCGATTTCGGCATCCTCGTCGACGGCGCGATCTTCATGGTGGAAAACATCTTCCGCCAGATTGCGCTGCGCGAAGGCAAGCCGCTGGGCGCGAAGGAACTGGTCGAAGTCATCAAGGACGCCGCGGCGGAAGTCGATCGTCCGCTGGTTTATGCGGTCGCCGTTATCGTGGCGAGTTTCCTGCCGATTTACGTGCTCACCGGGCCATCCGGCACGCTGTTCAAGCCGATGGCCGACACCATGATCTTCGCCCTCGTCGGTTCGCTCGTCGTCACCCTGACGCTGCTGCCGGTGCTGTGCGCGGGCCTCATGCGCCACGGCGTGCGCGAGCGGCGCAACCGCATTTTCGAGGCGATCAAGTCGGCTTACACGCGCGGCCTGGATGCCTGCCTCGCGCGGCCGCGTGCCACCGCGCTGGCGTCGGCGGCGATTCTCGCGCTGACGCTGCTGCTGGTGCCGTCCATCGGCGCCGAGTTCATGCCCAAGCTCGACGAGGGCGCGCTGTGGGTGCGCGCGACCATGCCGTACACGATCTCCTACGAAGAGGCTTCGAAAATATCACCGCAGATCCGCGCGGTCCTGCGCTCGTTTCCGGTCGTGACCACGGTCAGCTCGGAACTCGGGCGTCCGGACGACGGCACCGACTCGACTGGATTCTTCAACGACGAATTCTTCGTCGGCCTCAAGCCGTATTCGCAGTGGAACGGCAAGTACCGCGACAAGGCCGACCTGATCGCCGCCATCGACAAGCAGCTGCAAGCGTTTCCCGGCATCCAGTTCAACTACACGCAACCGGCCGAAGACGCCGTGGACGAGGCCGAAACCGGGCTCAAGAGTGCGCTCGCGGTGAAGATCTTCGGCTCCGACCTGCACGTGCTGCAGGACAAGGGCAAGGCGATCAAGCAGGTGCTGGAACACGTGCGCGGCATCGGCGATGTGACCCTGGTGCACGAGCTCGGCCAACCGAGCCTTGCCATCAAGCTCGACCGCGCCAAACTCGCGCGCTACGGCCTCAACGTCGACGACGTCAACGGCCTGATCGAAACCGCGATCGGTGGCAGCGTTGCAACTCAGGTCGTGCAGGGCGAGAAGCAATTTGACCTCGTGGTGCGGTTTGACAAACAGTACCGTGACGATCCGCAGGCGATCGGCAACATCCCGGTGGCGACCGCGGGCGGCGCGCAGGTTCCGCTGAAAGAGCTTGCGCAGATCGGCATCGCCAATGGCGCCTCGTTCATCTACCGCGAAAACAATTCGCGCTACATTGGCGTGCAATTTTCGGTGGAGGGCCGCGATCTCGCCGGCGCGGTGGAAGACGCCATGGCCCAGGTCGCGCACAGCGTTCACCTCGCGTCGGGCTATCGCCTCGACTGGGGCGGCGAATACAAGGAATACACCGCCTCGCGCGCGCAGATGAACGTGATCGTGCCTGTCACGCTGTTCGTGATCTTCCTGCTTCTTTTCGTGCTCTACGGCAACGTCAAGTTCCCGCTCATCACCGTGCTTGGCGTGCTGCTGTCCGCGCCCGCCGGAGCGATCCTCGCGCAGTGGCTCACCGATACGCCGTTCTCGGTGTCGTCGGGGATCGGCTACATTGTGTTGTTCGGCGTGTCGGTGCTTACCGCCGTGGTCTACATTTCCTACGTCAACGAATTGCGCCGCAGCGGCATGGCAATGGACGTGGCGATACGCGAAGGCGCGATCCTGCGGCTGCGCCCGATCATGATGACGGCACTGGTCGCGGCGCTAGGCCTGCTGCCCGCCGCGCTTGCCTCCGGTGTCGGCACCGATTCGCAACGCCCGTTCGCGCTCGTCATTGTCGCCGGCATGCTCACGCGCCTGCTCATCAGCATCTACCTGATGCCCGCGCTCTACGCGCTGGTGGCGAGGGAAGGGGACCGGCTCGAAGTGTGAGCGTGACTTTAGCCCTATAGCCAACTCCTCCCGCGGTAGTAAGCTCCCCGGACTGTCTCCATCGAGCGCAGCGGGAGGGCTTCATGCTCAAGTCTTGTATGACGTTGTTGGGCGCGGCGGGATTGTTCGCCGCTTTTTCGGCACAGGCCATCACGGCCGACGAGTTGATCTCGAAGAACGCCGCTGCGCGCGGCGGCCTGGACAAGATCGAGGCGATCAAAACGCTCAAGGCCGAAGGCAAGATGCGCTTCATCGGCGGCTTCGGATCGATCGACCTGAGCTTCGTGCAGTACAAGCAGGCGCCGGATTCGGTGCGCACCGAGGCGACCGTGCAGGGCCTGACCCAGGTGCAATCCTGGGACGGCCATGAAGCCTGGCAGATTTCGCCGTTCCAGGGCCGCCGCGATCCCGAACGCATGTCCGCCGACGACGCCAAGTCGATGGCCGACGATGCGCCAATCGCCGGTTCCCTGATCGGCTACAAGCAGCGCGGCGACCGGGTCGAGTACCTGGGCACCGAAGACGTCGACGGCACCAATGCCTACAAGCTCAAGGTCACGTTCAAGAACGGCGACGTCGAGTATGTGTACCTGGATCCCGATCACTACGTCGAGATCCGCACGGTCGGCCAGCGCAAGGTGCGCGGCACCCTGATCGAGGACATCAACGACTTCGGCGATTACGAACTCGTGGACGGCGTCTACTTCCCGTTCTCCATCGATTCCAGGACCCGCGGCGACGGCGGCGAGAGCGTGATCACGATCGAAAAGGCGCAGGCTAATGCGTCGATGGACGCCGCTCTGTTCGCTTTCCCATCCACTCCGAAATCCGTCACGCCGAAGTCCGGCCAATAAGCGAGGAGACCGACCATGAAAAACATCCATCGTCACCTCGCCCTGGCCATTGCTTCGGCCTGCCTTTTCGCCGCGCATGCCAGTGCAGCGGACAAGACCGACTGGTCGCGTTTCGATTCCGGCGCGATTTCCGGGTTGAGCATGCGCAACATCGGCTCGGCCACAATGAGCGGCCGCATCGCCGCGCTCGCCGCCGTCGATGAAAAGGACGGCAAGACCACGCTTTACGTCGGCGCGGCTTCCGGCGGCGTGTGGAAGTCGAGCGACGGTGGCACCACGTTCAAGCCGGTGTTCGACCGCGAGCCGGTGCAATCGATCGGCGCGATCACCGTCGATCCGACCCACCACGACACGATCTGGGTCGGTACGGGCGAGGCGTGGACGCGCAATACGGTGTCCGTCGGTAACGGCATCTACAAATCCACCGACGGAGGCGACACCTGGAAGAACATGGGCCTGCCCAATTCCGAGCGCATCGCCAGGATCATCGTCGATCCGAAGAACTCCAATACGGTCTACGCCTGCGTGCCGGGCAAGTTGTGGAGCGATTCGGCCGACCGCGGCCTGTACAAGACCACGGACGGCGGCGTGCACTGGAGCCTGATCCTCAAGGGCGGCAACCTGTCCACCGGCTGCGCCTCGATCAGCTTGGATGCGGACAATCCGGGCGTCATCTTCGCCGGCATGTGGGATTTCCGCCGCAAGGGCTGGACGTTCCGTTCCGGCGGCGAATCGCCGACCGCGAAATCGGACAGCGGCCTGTACCGTTCCAGCGACGCGGGCGCCAGCTGGACGGAAGTCACTGCCGCCGCGAACAAGGGCTTTCCGGAAAAACCGTTCGGCCGCATCGCGGTCACGGTGGCTCCGTCGAATTCGAACATCGTGTACGCGTTCGTCGAATCCACCGACTCGGCGCTGTTCCGCTCCGATGACGGCGGCAAGACCTGGGACAAGCGCGACAAGAGCCAGCTCATGGTCTGGCGTCCGTTCTATTTCGCCAACCTGATCGTCGATCCGAAGAACCCGGATCGGCTGTTCAAGCCCGACCTCAGCCTGATCCAGAGCTTGGACGGCGGCAAGAGCTTCGCCAATGTCGGCGGCGGCTCGCACGGCGATTCGCACGTGGTGTGGATCGATCCGCGTGACACGCAGCACGTCTTTGTCGGCGACGACGGCGGCCTGTGGCAGTCGTTCGACGGCGGCAACAAGTGGTGGAAGCAGAACAACTTGCCGGTGTCGCAGTTCTATCACGTCAGCGTCGACGGCGCCGATCCGTACAACGTTTACGGCGGCCTGCAGGACAATGCTTGCTGGGTTGGCGCTTCGGCGTATCCGGGCGGCATCGCCAACGCGCAGTGGGAGAACATGTGCGGCGGCGACGGCTTCTTCATGTTCGCCGATCCGTCCGATCAAGACTACATCTACGCCGAAACCCAGGGCGGCGCGATCATCCGCGTCAATCGCCACACGCATCAGGCACGCGACATTCAGCCGCGCGCGGGCTACAACGAAAAGCTGCGCTGGAACTGGAACACGCCGCTAGAACTTTCGCCGAACGAGAAAGGCACGCTGTACATGGGCGCGCAATTCCTGTTCCGCACGCGCGACCACGGTCAGAGCTGGGATCGCATCTCGCCGGATCTGACCACGAACGATCCGCTCAAGCAGAAGCAGGAGGAATCCGGCGGCGTCACCGTCGACAATTCCGCGGCCGAGACCAACACCACGATCTATTCGATCAGCGAGTCGCCGAAGCAGGCCGGCCTCATCTGGGTCGGCACTGACGACGGCAACCTGCAAGTCACGCGCGACGACGGCAAGAGCTGGACGAACGTCGTCGGTAACATCAAGGATCTGCCCAAGGGCGAGTGGGTGTCGTGGGTGCAGTCCGGCAGCTTCGACGCCGGCACCGCGTTCGCTGCCTTCGACCGCCACACGTTCGGCGACATGGCGCCTTACATCTACGAGACCCGCGACTACGGCAAGTCATGGACGGCGCTGGTCACGCCGAAGGATGCGAAAGGCCTGCACGGCTACGTGCACGTGATCAAGCAGGATATCGTCAATCCGAACCTGCTGTTCGCCGGCACCGAATTCGGCCTGTGGGTTTCCATCGACGGCGGCGGCCACTGGGCGCAGTTCAAGGGCGGCAATTTCCCGGCCGTCGCGGTGCGCGACCTCGCCATCCAGCCGCGCGACGATGCCCTGGTGCTGGCCACGCATGGCCGCGGCATCTGGATCGTCGATGACATCACGCCGCTGCGCAACCTGAGCGCGCAGGTGCTCAACGAGGAAGCAGCTTTCTTGCCGGTGCAAGCAGCGCAGCAGCGCATCAGCGCGTTTGGCGGCTGGTCCGAGGGCGACGCCAGCTTCACCGGGCCGAATCCCAAGGACGGCGCGCGCATCGCCTACTACCAGAAATCGCGGCACCTGTTCGGCAAGCTCAAGATCGACATCCTCGACGCGAAAGGCGAGGTCATCGAC
>DATIVQ010000028.1:0-10527 GCA_035465735.1 Rudaea sp. | reverse complement strand
GATCGCGTGGGCGAAACCAGTTCACAATACAGTGGATCACGGCCGGCGCGCATGCGCATCAGCTCCGCCGCAATGATGATTCGCGGCGGCGAGGCGTGGTCGACGGAAATCACGGACATTTCCGCGACCGGCGTTCTGCTCGGCCGGCCAGCGGACTGGCAAGGCAAGATCGGCGATCTCTATGCGCTAGACATGATCGTCGGCGAGGAATTGAACATCCATGTCGAGGCGACGCTGGCGCGGGTCACCGATCATCACCTGGGATTCGCCTATGCCCGCATCCCGCCGGAGAAGGAAGTGCCGTTGTGGAATCTTCTCGGCGGCTATGCCGACAAGATCGAGCCGTTCGACGATTGAAGATCAGGATGCGGGTTTCGGCGGATCGCGCAATTCGCGGCGCAGGATCTTGCCGACCGGACTTTTCGGCAGGCTGTCGCGGAACTCGATGACTTTCGGCAGTTTGTAGCCGGTCAGGTTTTCCTTGCAGAATGCGCGGATCGTTTCGGCGCTCAGGTTCGGATCCTTGCGCACCACAACGACCTTCACCGCCTCGCCGGATTTTTCGTCGGGAATGCCGACAGCGGCGACCTCGAGCACGCCGGGGCATTGCGCGACAACGTCCTCGATCTCGTTCGGATAGACGTTGAAGCCGGACACCAGGATCATGTCCTTCTTGCGGTCGACGATGTAGAAATAACCTTTTTCGTCCATGCGCGCGATGTCGCCGGTGTGCAGCCAGCCGTCCGCGCCGAGCACCTTGGCGGTTTCGTCTGGGCGCTGCCAGTAGCCTTTCATCACCTGCGGACCGCACACGCAAAGTTCGCCGGGTTTCCCGGTTGGCAGCGGATTGCCATCGTCGTCGCGGATGCCGACGTCGGTCGACGGAATCGGCAGGCCGATCGAGCCGTTGTATTCGGCCAGGTCCAGCGGGTTCATGCACGCCGCCGGCGAGGTTTCGGTCAAGCCGTAGGCCTCGACCAATGTCACCCCGGTGGTTTTTTTCCAGCGTTCGGCGACGCCGCGTTGGACCGCAGTGCCGCCGCCCAGGGTGAGGTGCAGGGCGGAAAAATCGACCTTGTCGAACCCGGGTGTGTTGAGAAGTCCGTTGAACAGCGTGTTGACGCCGGTGATCGCGGTCATGCGGATGCCGCGCAGGATCTTGACGAAGCCCGGCATGTCGCGCGGGTTGGTGACTAGATGGTTCAATCCGCCGAACTTCATGAATACCAGGCAGTTCGCGGTGAGCGCGAAGATGTGGTACAGCGGAATCGCGGTGACGATGACTTCTTCGCCCTCGCGCACGTCGCGGCCGATCCACGCCGACGCCTGCTGCATGTTGGCGATGAGGTTGCCGTGCGTGAGCATCGCGCCCTTGGCCACGCCGGTGGTACCGCCGGTGTATTGCAGGAAGGCGATGTCGTCGTGGCCGATGTCGACCCTTGGCGGGGTCGCGCGTGCTCCGCGCGCAAGCGCCGTGTTGAAGCGCACGGCTTGGTCGATTCGATACGCAGGCACCATCTTCTTGACGTACTTGAGCGCGAAGTTCACCAGCGCGGATTTGGGCATGCCGAGCAGGTCGCCGATGCCGGTCGTGATGACGTGTCTGCATGGCGTGTCGTGCAGGACTTCGGCCAGGGTCGCGGCAAAGTTGTCGAGTACCACGATTGCGCTCACGCCGGCGTCATGCAGCTGGTGGCGCAATTCGCGGGCAGTGTAGAGCGGATTGGTATTGACCACGGTGAGGCCGGCGCGCAGCGCGCCGAAGATCGCGACCGGATACTGCAACACGTTCGGCAGCATGATTGCAACGCGGTCGCCGCGCTCGAGCCGGAGGTCGTTGCGCAAGTAGGACGCGAAGCGGCGGCTGAGCCGGTCGATGTCGGCATAACTCAGGGTGCGGCCCATGTTCGCGAACGCCGGCCGGTGCGCAAAGCGCTCGCAGGCGTTTTCCAGAACCTGGGCAAGCGAACGAAACTGGTTCGTATCGACCAGCGCCGGTACGCCTGGGGGATAGCTGGCTAGCCAGGGACGCTCAAGATCGCTCATGTCGTGCCGGTTCCGCGGTTACCGTGGATGCACCGATTTCAACACAGGGCAGGAAACCGCGGCAAGCTGCATTGCGGCGCGGGACGAGAAGGCGCAGGATGGACGCATGAAGTGGCTTCTGGCTCTGGTTGCGGTGTCGCTGCTCACGGGGTGTCATCGCACCCCCGACGAACAGCGCATCCGCAATGCCGTCGCGGCGATGCAGGCGGCGGTCGAAGCGCGTGACCCGCGCGGGTTCATGCGCTACGTGAGCGCCGATTTCACCGGCAACGACGCACAAGTCGACCGCGATGGCCTGCACAACCTGCTGCGCGCGGAGGTTCTGCGAAACGAATCTGTCGGCGTGACGCTGGGACCCATCGACGTGGACTTGCAGGGCGACCGCGCAACCGTGCACCTCACTGCCACGCTGACCGGCGGCTCGGGCGGTCTGCTGCCCGAGCACGGGTCGATCTACTCGATTACCAGCGGATGGAAGCTCGAAGGCAGCGAGTGGAAGTGCTTCAACGCCACATGGCGGCAAGAGCTTTAAGCGGTTTTTGCTCCACCGGCGAGTTGCCGCAGCACGTAGGGAAGGATGCCGCCGTGGCGGAAATACTCCACTTCCTTCGGCGTCAGCAGCAGTACGCGTGCGGTGAATTTCTTCTCACCCGCCGCGCTCTTGGCCACGATGTCGACTTCCTTGGCTGCGCCGTCGGCGAGGCCGGCGATGTCGAAAACCTCGTCGCCCTTGAGCCCCAGCGATTGCGCGTTCTCGCCGTCGCGGAACTGCAGTGGCAGCACGCCCATACCGACGAGGTTGGAGCGATGGATGCGTTCGAAACTTTCGGCAATGACCGCCTTGATGCCGAGCAGCAGGGTGCCCTTGGCCGCCCAGTCGCGCGATGAGCCGGTGCCGTATTCCTTGCCCGCTAGCACGACCAGCGGCACGTTCTCCTTCTTGTACAGCATCGCCGCGTCATAGATCGGCAGCTTTTCCCGATTCGGGAAGTGCAGCGTGTCGCCGCCTTCCTCGCCACCGAGCATCAGGTTCTTGATGCGGATGTTGGCGAATGTGCCGCGCACCATCACGTCGTCGTTGCCGCGGCGCGAGCCGTAGGAATTGAAATCGGCCTTGGTCACGCCGCGTCCCTGCAGGAACTGGCCGGCGGGCGAAGTCGCCTTGATGTTGCCGGCGGGCGAGATGTGGTCGGTGGTGATCGAATCGCCGAACAGGCCGAGGCAGCGCGCGCCGCGGATGTCGGCGATGCGGCCCGGCTGCATGGTCATGCCCTCGAAATAGGGCGGGTTCTTGATGTAGGTGGATTTCGCATCCCAGCCGTAGCGTTCGCCCTTGGGCGCGTCGATCTGGTTCCAGCGCGAGTCGCCCTTGAATACGTCGGCGTAATTGTGCTTGAACATGTCCGGGCCGATGGTGCGCGCGATGATGTCGCCGATTTCCTTGTTCGTCGGCCAGATGTCCTTGAGGTACACGTCCTTGCCGTCGCTGCCCTTGCCCAGCGGCTGCGTACTCAAGTCGATGTCGATCGTTCCGGCCAGCGCGAAGGCGACGACCAGCGGTGGCGAGGCGAGGTAATTCATCTTCACCTCGGGATGGACGCGACCCTCGAAGTTGCGGTTGCCCGAAAGTACCGAGGCGACGGCGAGGTCGCCTTCGCCGATGCCCTTGCTGATTTCAGGCGGTAGCGGGCCGGAATTGCCGATGCAGGTCGTGCAGCCGTAGCCGACGAGGAAGAAGTCGAGCTTCTCTAGGTACTCCATCACGCCGGCTTTCTTCAGGTAATCGGTCACGACCAGCGAGCCGGGCGCCAGTGAAGTCTTCACCCACGGTTTGACCTTGAGTCCCTTGGCCACGGCGTTGCGCGCGAGCAGGCCGGCGCCCAGCATCACCGCGGGATTGGACGTGTTCGTGCACGAGGTGATCGCGGCGATGACCACGGCGCCGTCGCGCAGCGCGAATGTTTCGCCGCCGAAGGCGACCTTGGCCTCGCCGGCGGTGGCGCCTTCCTTGACCTTGCGATTGGCCGACAAGGCCGGAATAGCGGCCTGCGCACTCTTGGCCATGTCCGACAGCAGCACGCGGTCCTGCGGGCGCTTGGGGCCGGCCAGCGACGGTTTGACGTCGGCCATGTTCAGTTCCAGCGTCGAGGAATATTCCGGATGCGGCGAATCCGGCGCGTGCCACAGGCCTTGGGCCCTGGCATAGGCTTCCACGAGGCGGATGTGGCCCTCATCACGGCCGGACAGGCGCAGGTAATTCAGCGCCTCGGCGTCGATCGGGAAGATGCCGCAGGTCGCGCCGTATTCGGGCGCCATGTTGCCGATCGTGGCACGATCGGCCAGCGGCAGGTGCTGCAGGCCGTCGCCGAAGAATTCCACGAACTTGCCGACCACGCCGTGCTTGCGCAGCATCTGGGTGACGGTGAGCACGAGGTCGGTGGCGGTCGAGCCTTCCGGCAGCCGGCCGGTGAGCTTGAAGCCGACTACCTGCGGAATGAGCATCGACGAGGCCTGGCCGAGCATCGCCGCCTCGGCCTCGATGCCGCCGACGCCCCAGCCGAGCACGCCGATGCCATTGATCATCGTGGTATGCGAGTCGGTGCCGAACACAGTGTCGGGGAACGCCCAATTCGCGCCGTCCTTGCTTGACGTCATCACCACGCGCGCCAGGTATTCGAGGTTCACCTGGTGCACGATGCCGGTGCGTGGCGGCACGACCTTGAAATTGTCCAGCGCGTTCTGGCCCCAGCGCAGGAAGGCATAGCGTTCCTTGTTGCGATCGAATTCGATCCTGACGTTTTGCTCGAGCGCATCGGCCTTGCCGAACACGTCCACCTGCACGGAATGGTCGATGACGAGTTCCGACGGAATCAGCGGATTGATCTTTTTCGCGTCACCGCCCAGGCGCACGATCGCGTCGCGCATGGCAGCGAGGTCCACGACGCACGGCACGCCGGTAAAGTCCTGCAGCACGACGCGCGCCGGCATGAAGGCGATTTCGGTGTCCGGTTCCTTCTTCGCGTTCCAATTGGCGATCGCCTCGATTTCCTTCGCCGTGACGTTGACGCCGTCCTCGTGACGCAGCAGGTTCTCGAGCAGGATCTTCATCGAGTAGGGCAGGCGCGCCAAGTTGAAGCGCTCGCCGAGCTTGGCGAGGCTGGCGATCCGGTAATCCTTGCCATCCACTTTGAGTTGGGCGTGGGTCGAAAATGAATCGGTCATGGCGGGTTCCTTGCAGGATCGATCGGCCGGAACGGCCGCGGGAAACCACCAATTATACGCCAGCGAAACTAACGGGGATGCCGAGTGGCGCAGTCGCGTATGTCAGACAAGGTGCTTGTTGGTAGCGCAGGGTCGCGCTGTTAGGGGTTCGGGCTAATTTCCATCGATCGCGCACGCCGCAAGCAAGCCGCGCGCAAGCATGGCGTACTGGCGTCGACGGAACAGCAGGCTCAATTGATTGCCGCCGAGCTGGCGCCAGAGCACGGCGGCGCGCACCGCAGCCATGAGCAGGGCGCGAATACGGTCGACTTGTGCCGATTGCTGCAAGAACGCGGGATTGCCTTCGACCAGCACGCGCGGTTGCAGGCGCGACAACGTGTTCGCATACAGTTCAGCGAGGCGTCCGCTGGGATCGAGGGTCCCGGACTCCACTTGCGGAATCAGTGCATGCATGGCGTCGATGCCGCCGCGCAGCGCGGCAAGGGTCTTGTGATCGCGCATCAGGGTGCGTTCCAGGCGCAGCACCTGGACCGCCATGCGCGTGAGCGCGAGGTCGCGCTTGCCGGCGATGTCGAGTTGCGCGATCAGCGTTTCGAGGCCCAGGCGCAGGTTGCCAACGCCGGCAAAGACATCGCTCGGGCTGTTCGCATCGATGCGCAATACGCTGGCCAGGCTTTGGCGCGCGGCTTGCGCGTCGCAGCCGCCGCGCTGGGCGATGGTGCGGACCAATGCGAGCGCCTGGAATAGCCCAGCCAACGCGATGACGCGACCTTCCCTCATGGCGCGAGCCCCCCGAACGGCGCATTCGTCGCGTCGATCACACCGCCGCCAAGGCACTCCTCGCCGCGATAGAACACCACGGACTGTCCCGGCGTCACCGCGCGTTGTGGCATGTCGAATTCCACCATGCAGCCATCATCGCGCGTTTGCACGCGGCACGCCTGATCGGCCTGCCGGTAACGCGTTTTCGCGGTGCAGAAAAATTCGGCGGATGGCGGCACGCTGGCGGTCCAGCTCAGTTCGCTCGCGGCCACGCGCGTCGAATCCAGCCATTGCGAGGCTTGGCCTTGCGCGACGATGAGGACATTCGCGGACACATCCTTGCCGACCACGTACCAGGGCTCGCCGCCGGCGTCGCGGCGTCCGCCGATGCCGAGGCCCGAGCGCTGGCCCAGCGTGTAATACATTGTGCCGTCGTGTTCGCCGACGCATTTGCCCTCGGGCGTACGGATTTCACCGCGTTGCGCCGGGATGTAATGGCCGAGGAACTCGCGGAAATCGCGTTCGCCGATGAAGCAGATGCCGGTCGAATCCTTCTTGTCGTGGGTCGGCAGTCCCGCTTCGCGCGCCAGGCGCCGCACCTCGGGTTTGGGCAGCTCGCCGACGGGGAACAGCGTGGCGACGAGCTGTTCCTGGCCCAACGTGTAAAGAAAATAGCTCTGGTCCTTGTTCGAATCGACGCCACGCAGCAGGCGGTATCGGCCGTCGACCGCGTCGGTGCGCGCGTAATGGCCGGTGGCGATTTTTTCCGCGCCCAGCGCACGCGCCTCGTCGAGGAAGGTCTTGAACTTGATCTCGCGGTTGCACAGCACGTCGGGGTTCGGCGTGCGCCCGGCGCCGTATTCGACGAGGAAATGCGCGAACACGCGGTCCCAATATTCGGCGGCGAAGTTACGCACGTGGAACGCGATGCCGAGCTTCGCGCACACGCGCACGGCGTCGGCGCGATCGCGTTCGGCGTGGCATTCGCCGAAGCGTTCGTCTTCCTCCCAGTTCTGCATGAACAGGCCGGCGATATCGTGACCGGCGCGTTGCAGCAGCAGGGCGGCGACCGAGGAATCCACGCCGCCGGACATGCCAACGATGACGTTCACGGCATTTCCAGCAAACAAGCAAGGCTCGCCAATTCCGAACGCTTGCCATCCAGATAATCGTCTATACCGCGCAACACCATGGGGCTGCGCAGATTGCGCGACGCAGCGATCTCGTCGCGCGGCATCCATAGTGCGCGCACGATGCCGTCGTCGAGGGTGCGTGCGGGATCGTGGCGCAACGGCTCCGCGGCAAAGGTGAAGCGCAGGAAGGCGCCATCGGCATTCGCCCACTGGTAGATGCCGACAAGATGCGTCAGGCTCACGTCCCAACCGGTTTCCTCGCGCGTTTCGCGCACGGCGGCGGCGGGCAGGGATTCGTCCGGCTCCAGGTGCCCGGCCGGCTGGTTGAGCACGCGCTCGCCGCGCACAATCTCTTCCACCAGCAGGAATTTTCCGTTGCGCGGCACGATGCAGGCGACGGTCACGTCTGGCCGCCAGATGGGGTCGTTTTGCGGATGGGCGGGCGTGGTCCGATTCATGCTTGAATGTTACACGAGCAGGCCTTACAAAGAGGCATCGCGCCGCGGCACGGGCGCTATAATCGAGACGGAAATCCGGTCAATGTCAACGATGTCGCAGCATACCGAACAAGAACATCAACGCGGCCTGGCGGTCGAGGAGGCGCGGCCGGAAGTCGCGCGCCCGCCGCTTTACCAAGTCGTGATCCTCAACGACGATTTCACGCCGATGGAGTTCGTGGTGGCGGTGCTGGAGACGTTTTTCAGCATGAACCGCGAGCTGGCCACGCAAGTGATGCTGCATGTGCATACGCGTGGCAAGGGCGTGTGTGGTGTGTTCACGCGCGAGGTTGCCGAAACCAAGGTCACCCAGGTCAACGAGTTCTCGCGCTCGCACCAGCATCCCCTGTTGTGCACATTGGAAAAGGCGTAAAAGACCCTATTTAAGAAACAATACCTCTCCGAGCCCATCATGTTCAGCAAAGATCTCGAACTCTCCATCGGCCAGTGTTACAAGGACGCGCGCGAGCAGCGTCACGAGTTCATGACCGTGGAACACCTGCTGCTGGCGCTGCTGGAGAATCCATCGGCAGCGGCGGTGCTGCGCGCGTGCGGCGCGGACAGCGCCAAGCTCGGCAAGGACCTGAAAAACATCATCGTCGAAACCGTGCCGGTGCTGCCGGCCAATGACGAGCGCGACACGCAGCCGACTTTGGGGTTCCAACGCGTACTGCAGCGCGCCGTGTATCACGTGCAATCATCCGGCCGCAAGGAAGTCACCGGCGCCAATGTGCTGGTGGCGATTTTCGGCGAGAAGGACTCGCACGCGGTGTACTTTCTCAACCAGTTGGAAGTCTCGCGTCTGGACGTGGTCAATTACATCTCGCACGGCATCGCCAAGATCGGCCAGGAAAACCAGCCCCAGTCCGGCGCCGAGCCGGGCAAGGAAGGCGAGGCCGGCGAGGAGCCGCGTGGCAATCCGCTCACCGATTTCGCGGCCAATCTCAACGAACTGGCCAAGCAGGGCAAGATCGACCCGCTGATCGGCCGCGCCGAGGAAATCGAGCGCACGATCCAGGTGCTCTGCCGCCGGCGCAAGAACAATCCGCTGTTCGTCGGCGAGGCCGGGGTCGGCAAGACCGCGCTCGCCGAAGGCCTGGCCAAGCGCATCGTCGAGGGCGACGTGCCAGAAGTGCTCAAACCTTGCATCATCTACGCGCTCGACATGGGCGCGCTGGTCGCCGGCACCAAGTATCGCGGCGATTTCGAAAAGCGCCTCAAGGCCGTGATCGCGGAATTGAAAAAGCAGCCACATGCGGTGCTGTTCATCGACGAGATCCACACCATCATCGGCGCGGGTTCTGCGAGCGGTGGCACGATGGATGCGTCCAACCTGATCAAGCCGATGCTCGCCTCGGGCGAGATCCGCTGCATCGGCTCGACCACGTTCCAGGAATTCCGCGGCGTGTTCGAGAAGGATCGCGCGCTGGCCCGGCGCTTCCAGAAGATCGACATCGTCGAGCCGAGCGCCGTCGAGACGGTGGCAATCCTCAACGGCCTGAAATCGCGCTTCGAGGAACATCACAAGGTGACCTACAGTGCCGATGCGCTGAAGGCTGCGGTGGATCTGTCGATCAAGCACATCGGCGACCGCCTGCTACCGGACAAGGCCATCGACGTCATTGACGAAGCCGGCGCACGCCAGCGCCTGCTGCCCGAGAACGAACGCAAGAGTGTCGTCGACGTGCCCGAGATCGAGTACATCGTTGCGCGCATGGCGCGGATTCCGCCCAAGCAGGTATCGGCGTCGGATCGCGATGTGCTCAGGAACCTCGACCGCAACTTGAAGATGGTCGTGTTCGGCCAGGATCAGGCCATCGATGCGCTGGCAGCGTCGATCAAGATGGCGCGTTCGGGTCTGGGCAATTCGCAGAAGCCGATCGGCGCATTCCTGCTCGCCGGGCCGACCGGCGTCGGCAAGACCGAAGTCACGCGCCAGCTCGCGCTTCAGCTCGGCATCGAGCTGGTGCGCTTCGACATGTCCGAATACATGGAGTCGCATTCGGTCTCGCGCCTGATCGGCGCGCCGCCGGGCTATGTCGGCTTCGACCAGGGCGGCCTGCTCACCGATGGCGTTGATCAGCATCCGCATTGCGTGCTGCTGCTCGATGAAATCGAGAAGGCGCATCCGGACCTGTTCAATATCCTTCTGCAGGTGATGGATCACGGCAAGCTGACCGATCACAACGGCAAGAAGATCGACTTCCGCAATGTCGTGCTCATCATGACGACGAATGCGGGCGCCTCGGACGCGGCGAAGGACGCCATCGGCTTCGGCCGCGGCAAGCGCGCGGGCGAGGACGAGGAAGCGATCAAGAAGCTGTTCACGCCGGAATTCCGCAACCGGCTCGATGCCGTCATCGGCTTCTCGCCGCTGTCGCGCGACACGATCGACCACGTGGTCGAGAAGTTCGTGCTGGAACTGGAAGCGCAGCTCGTGGACCGCGACGTGACCTTCGATCTCACGCCGGAAGCCACGCGCTGGCTGGGCGAGAAGGGTTATGACGATGCGTTCGGCGCAAGGCCGCTGGCGCGCGTCATCCAGGACCACATCAAGAAGCCGCTGGCCGACGAGATTCTCTTCGGTAAGCTCAAGAACGGCGGCACGGTGCGCGTCCTGCTCGATCGCGACAACGACAAGCTCGTCTTCGAGTTCATCACCGACGAGACGCATCCCAAGGCGCTCCCGCCGCCGAAGAAGCCCAAGGCGGAAGAGAGCGTCTAGTTTGCTTTGCTGAATAGCCTGCTTTCCGGCGCGAAGTGCCAGAGGCGGACGAGCAGGTAGGCGAACAGCAGGATAGCGAACACGGCATGGGCGTATTCCGTGCGGGATACGCCGACGCCGAACGGAAACCAGATGCCCGGCA
>DATIVQ010000027.1:0-6690 GCA_035465735.1 Rudaea sp. | reverse complement strand
TGCTCGCGCCTTTGCTGTGCGTGCTGGCTGTCGCGCTATGGTTGGTGCCGATGCTGCTCGCGGTGCAAACGCATCACGATCCCGCGTACACCGCGTACGCCAACGACATCCTGTTCCGGCAGACCGCGCATCGCTATCTGGACGCCTGGCATCACGATCAGCCGCCATGGTATTTCCTCGAGGTGATCGCGCTGCAATGGCTGCCGCTGAGCCTGTTTCTGCCGTGGCTGGCGCGGCCGTGGTGGCGCGCCGTGCGCGAAGGCGATGCGCGCTATGTCGTACCGCTCGGTTTCGTCGTGCTGGTATTGGCCTTCTTCAGCCTCTCGGCGGGCAAGCGCGAGGTCTATATCCTGCCCGCCTTGCCCATGCTCGCACTCGCTGCCGCACCGCTGGTCCCGAAGATCCTGGCGGCCACGCGCTGGCCCGCGCGGCTGCTGTGGGCTTTGTGCGCGCTGATCGCCGCTGCTGCACTCGGCATCGGTATCTTCGCCGGCTGGATGAATCCGGGCTGGGGTGTGCGTCAACTCGCCGCGCACGATCTGGATGCGCAGGCCGCGCAGATCTGGGATTGGCTTGCCGCATTTGGTCTCGTCGGCATCGCTGCTTGCGCCTTGCTGGGTTCGCGCCGGCCATTGCGTGTGTGCACGCTGGTGCTCACGGCGTTATGGGTTTGCGTGGGTTTTGGCGTGCAACCGGCGCTCAACGACGCGAGCTCCGCGCGCGGCCTGATGCGCGCGGTGGGCGCGCGCATCGGTACGCAGGGCGAACTCGGCCTCGTGGCATGGAAGGAACAGAACCTGCTGATGGCCGATCGTCCGGCAGCGGATTTCGGATATTCCAAACCCTGGCACGAGCAGTTGGCGGCCGCGATCCGCTGGCAGGAAGCGGCGCCCGCGCAGCGCTGGATACTGCTGCCGGAAGCCGCGCTGGATCCGTGCGTGCTGCGCAGCAGCGCTACCGATGTCGGCAAATCCAACCGCATCCACTGGTGGTTGTTCCGCGCCGATGCCGTGGCCGAAGACTGCCGCGGCGGCAAGGCGCCGGACAGGGCACAGGAGGCGACGCCATGAGCGACGCGCCCCGGCACAGCAATTCCTCGCCGGCCAAGAACCTTCGCCGCCGCATCGTGCGCTGGTTCAATCGCGGTCGGGACAAAAGCGCAGCATGCGCGCCGTTGCCCGCGTCCGGCATCCATCGCATCCTGATTTGCCGCGCGACCAAGACGCTCGGCGAAACACTGCTGCTCACGCCGCTGCTGGGTGAGATCGAGCGCCGTTTCCCCGGCGCCGAAGTCGACGTCCTTACGCGCTGCACGGCGGCGCCGGGATTGTTCGCCGGGTGGTTCAACGTCGGCCGCGTGCAGCTATTGCCCGGGCGCCTGTTCGCCGCGCCGCTGGCGATGACGCGCCTGTTGCGCGGCTTGCGCGCGGCACGCTACGACCTGGCCATCGATCCATACCTGTTCTCGAACACCGATCGCGTCCTGGTGGCCCGGTCGCAAGCACGGTACAGCATCGGCCTCGACAGCGAGCGCAAGTCCGGCTGCCTCACCCATGCGGTGGCTGCACCGAAGACTCTGGAACATGCCGGGAAGTTGCCGGTGTTTGCGCTGCGCAGCGCGCTCGGCGCGGACGATGCGGACTATCCGTTGCTCGATCTGCGCCTGTCCGCCACCGAACGTGCAGCCGGTGCGCAGGTGCTGGCGAATCTCGCCGGCGGCGCGCGGCGCACGATCGGCGTCTATGCGCACGCCACCGGCGTGAAGTCGTTTGCGCGCGCGTGGTGGGACGAGTTCCTGCCCGCGCTGGCGGCCCGGTTTCCCGAGCATGCGATCGTGGAAATCCTGCCGGCCACGGGCGGCTCGCTGCTCGGCGATCGCTATCCCGCGTTCTATGCGGGCGACGCGCGCAAACTCGGGGCGCTGCTGGCGAACCTGGATCTGTTCGTGAGCGCCGACTGCGGCGTGATGCACCTGGCCAGCGCCAGCGGCGCGCCGACGGCGGGAATGTTCATCGCCAGCGACATCGAGGGCTGGAACGTCTATGGACGGGGCCGCTGGAGCTTCGATGCGCGCGGCCGCACCCCCGCGCAGATGGCCGCGGAAGTCGTCTCAGCCGCCAGCGCCGGATAAGCTGCGCCAGGCGTCAATCACCTGCGCCGGTGTAATGTCCGCGACCGCAGCGGCGCGCGGATTGGCACCGAGGTTGACGATGGGTCTGCCGGACGGGCTGCGACGATCCCATTTCTCCGGACCATACTTGCCGCCGTAGAGCACCACCAGCGGGCAGCCCATCGCCGCGGCCAGGTGCGCCGGCCCCGTATCCACCGACACCATGCTGTGCGCGCGTTCGAGCGTGGCCACCAGCCGGCGCACGGGCAAATCCGTTGTCGCCAGTTTCACTTGCGGCAAATTCGTTTCGCGGGCGATGGCTTCGCACACCGGCGATTCCACGGGCGATCCGCACAGCAGCAGGTTCGCCGCCGGCAAGGTTGCGTGCATGCCGCGCAACAGTGCGGCCCACGACGCGACAGGCCAGAATTTCGGATCGGCGACGCGGCGCTCCCACCAGCGATGCACGTGCCAGTTGCCAGGCTGCAGCAGGATCAGCGGCGCGTCTGCGAGACCTCGTTGGCGCAGCCAGGCGTCGGCATCGGCGCGGTCGGCCGCATCAAGGTACAGGCGCGGCGCGGCATGCAGGTCGTCGTCGCGCCAGGGATAGTCCGCCTCGCGAAATGCTGCAGGCGTCGTCCGGCCAAAGCGCAGCGCCTGATCGACCCAGTGCTCGTCGGCGCGCAAGCCGATGTCACGCACGAACACGCAGCGGTCGCGCGGCACTCGCGCCCAGCGCAGCAGCCAGCGGATGCGCTTGAGCGATCCGCGCGTGTCTTCGGCGACGTAGACCGGGCCGGCATGGGCCCGCAGCCTGGCGATGGCGCGCCAGCGCTCCGGACTGAACGCAAGCAGGCGATTACGCGTCAGCAGTTGCCAGACTGCGCCGACATCGGGATTGTTGCGGTACAAGTCGCCAGTCCAGCCGCCGCGGCTGAGCACGACGCAGGGCCGGCCGTAGCGGCGATGCAGCAGGTGCAGCAGCGGTTCCTGCAGCAACATGTCGCCGAGGCGGCCGAAACGGATGAGCAGGGGCGTCGTGGGAGTTGCCATGGATGCACGTGCTGGAACGGGCGCGCGCATTCTACGGTGACGGCTTGTTCTTCCGAAGCATGGAAACGCGTTATTCTTGACCGTCGCATTTTCGCCACAGGCCGTTCCATGAGCGCTGGACGCATCCTCATCGTCGACGACGAACCGGATATTCGCAGCACCGTCAAGGAAATCCTCGAGGACGAAGGTTATACCGCGATCCTCGCCGGCAACGCCGAGGAAGCGCGTCGCGCACGCACGCACGAATATCTGGACGCGGTGCTGTTGGACATCTGGATGCCCGGCACGGACGGCATAACCTTGTTGCGCGAATGGGCGGCGGCGGGGGTGCTCGGATCATGCCCGGTCGTGATGATGTCCGGCCACGGCACGGTGGAAACCGCGGTCGAGGCCACGCGCCTGGGTGCCTGGGATTTCATCGAGAAGCCGATCTCGCTGGCCAAGCTGCTGCTCACGCTCGAGCGCGCGCGCGAAGCCAGTCGTCTGCGCCGCGAGAATGAAGGCTTGCGCCAGCGTCTGGCGCTGCCGCTGGAACCGGTGGGATCGAGCAAGGCGATGGCCGCGCTGCGAGCGCAATTGCAAAAGCTTAGCGCTCACGATGCGAGCGTCCTGATCCGCGGCGAGGCCGGCACCGGCAAGGAAACCCTCGCGCGCTGGCTGCACGCGCATGGTCCGCGCCGCAGCGGGCCATTCGTCGCCGTGGCGGCGGGAAGCATTCCGCGCGACCACCTCATCGCCGCGCTGTTCGGCACCGAGGATGCGAATGGCGTGCAGCCCGGGCTGCTCGAACAGGCCAACGGCGGCACGCTGTTCCTGGACGAAGTCGCCGATCTCGACGCCGAGTTGCAGCAGCGCCTGTTCAGCGTATTGCAGCGGCGCGCGCTGGTGCGCGGCGGCGGGCGCAGTCCGGTGCCGCTGGATCTGCGCGTGATCGCCGCGAGCGCGCGCGACCTGGATGCGCTGGTCAAGGCCGGCGCGTTCCGCGAGGAACTCTACTACCTGCTCAATGTCCTACCTTTGTCTGTGCCGCCGCTGCGCGAACGCGCCGAGGATGTGCCGGAACTGCTGAGCCTGTACGCGGATTTCTTTGCCGGTCGCGACCGCCTGCATGGCCGCCGCTTCACGCCGGCAGCGCAGAAGCGGCTGTGCGCCTATGCCTGGCCGGGCAATGTGCGCGAGTTGCGCAACCTTGTGCAGCGCGCGCTGGTGCTGGGCGGCGCTGCGGACGTGGAGCCGGCCGAGGTCGAAACGGCGCTCGGCGCGGGGGCTGCGGCCGCGGTCGAGAACACGGCGGGCATCGATTTCGATTTGCCGCTGCGCGAGGCGCGCGAGCAATTCGAGCGCGCCTATCTGCTGCACCAGTTGCAGCGCGCCGGCGGCAGTGTCGGCAAGCTGGCCAAGGCGGCTGGCATGGAGCGTACGCATCTGTACCGCAAGTTGCGCGACCTGGGGGTGGACGTGAAGAACGCGGCACGCGAGGACTGAACACCAACCCCAGGAGAAAAACCATGAGCGTGAAGAACAAGGTCGCCCTCGTCACCGGCGCCGCGAGTGGCATCGGCAAGCGCATCGCCGAGGTGCTCGCCGACAACGGCGCGCACATCGCCATCGCCGACATCAACCAGGGCGCCGCCGACGTGGCCGCCGCCGACATTCGCCAGCGCGGCGTCAAGGCCACCGCCGTGGTGATGGACGTGACCCGCGAGGACCAGGTCGAGGCGGGCGTGGACAAGACCGTCAAGGATTTGGGCAGCGTCGACATCCTCGTCTCCAATGCCGGCATCCAGATCGTCGATCCGATCGAGAATTTCGCCTTCGCCGACTGGAAGAAACTGCTCGCGATTCATCTCGACGGTGCCTTCCTGACCACGCGCGCGTGCCTTAAGCGCATGTACGCGGCGGGCAAGGGCGGCAGTGTCATCTACATGGGCTCGGTGCATTCCAAGGAAGCCTCCAAGCTCAAGGCACCCTACGTCACCGCCAAGCATGGCCTGATCGGCCTGGCCAAGGTCGTGGCCAAAGAAGGCGCTGCGCACGGCGTGCGCGCTAATGTCATTTGCCCCGGCTTCGTGCGCACGCCGCTGGTCGAGAAGCAGATTCCCGAGCAGGCCAGGGAATTGCACGTCTCCGAAGACGACGTGATCAAGAAGGTGATGCTCAAGGACACCGTGGACGGCGAATTCACCACGGTCGATGACGTCGCCGCCTGCGCACTGTTTTTCGCCGGCTTCGAATCCAACGCGCTGACCGGACAGAGCATCGTCGTCAGCCACGGCTGGTTCATGCAGTGAGCGCCGCACGCGCGCGCCGCGCGCAAGGACCCGCCAAGCCACGACGCCGCAAATCCGCCGCCTCGCCCGCCGCGGCCGCGAGCGATTACGCCAACGTTGCGTTGGTCCTGCAGGGCGGCGGCGCGCTCGGCGCCTATCAGTGCGGCGTCTATGAGGGACTCGCCGAAGCCGGCATCGCGCCGAACTGGTTCGCCGGGATTTCCATCGGCGCGATCAACGCGGCGATCCTGGCAGGCAACGCGCCGGCGCGTCGCGTCGAGCGCCTGCGCCAATTCTGGGAGCGCGTTTCCACGCCGGCGCTGCCGCTGGCGCGACGTTCCGCGACGTGGCGGCGGCAGTGGCTCTCCGCGTTCACGGCGCTGGAACCCTGGCGAAGTCTGGCCAACGCCGCGAGCGCGCTGGATGCGCTCGCGTTCGGGCAAAGCGGCTTCTTCGTGCCGCGCGCGCCGGCCGCGCTGTGGAACGCGCGCGATCCGGCAGGCGCGAGCATCTACAGCACCGCGCCACTCAAGGGCACGCTCGAGGAACTCGTCGATTTCGATCGCATCAACCATCGCGGCGCGCCGCGCTTCGCGGTCGGCGCGGTCAACTTGCGCAGCGGCAATTTCACCTATTTCGACAACCGCACGACGAAAATCCGCGCCGATCATGTGATGGCTTCGGGCGCGCTGCCGCCGGGATTCCCTGCGGTCGAGATCGATGGCGAATTCTACTGGGACGGCGGCGTGGTTTCGAACACGCCGCTCGAATACGTGATCGACAGTGAGCCGCGCGGCGACATGCTCGCCTTGCAGGTCGACCTGTGGAGTGCGCGCGGCGACCTGCCGCGCACTCTCGCCGACGTGCTCGAACGGCAGAAGGATATCCAGTATTCCAGCCGCACGCGGCATGGCACCGACCGCCTTGCCGAGCGCCAGCGCCTGCGCATGGCGTTGCGCAAGCTTGCGGGCACCCTGCCCGGCAAACGGCTGCCCGCGCCGCTGGCGCGCGAACTCGAGCCGTGGCTTGGCGAGGCGTGCCTGAACGTCGTGCACCTGATCTATCGCGCTAAGCGCTACGAGGAGCAATACAAGGATTACGCCTTCGGCGCGGCGACGATGCGCGAGCACTGGGCGGCAGGTTTGGCCGACATGCAGGCCAGTCTCGCTCATGCGGACTGGTTCGTGCCGCCGCCGTCGAATGCCGGCGTGGCCACGCACGACATCCATCGCGGCCAGAGATGAGCGCGCGCCTGGA
>DATIVQ010000026.1:0-2797 GCA_035465735.1 Rudaea sp. | reverse complement strand
CCGGTTTTTGCGTTTTTGCACCCGGGAACCTGTCATGAGCCTGAAAGCCAAACTCACCGACGACATGAAGGCCGCCATGAAGGGCGGCGACAAGGAACGCCTCGGCACGATCCGCCTGGTCAATGCGGCGATCAAGCAGCGCGAAGTCGACGAGCGCATCGTGCTCGACGATACGCAAGTGCTGGCCGTGCTGGAGAAGATGCTCAAGCAGCGCCGCGATTCGATCACCCAATTCGAGGCCGCCGGCCGCACCGATCTCGCGGACAAGGAAAAGGCGGAAGTCGCCGTGATCCAGGCCTATATGCCGGCGCAAATGACGCCTGCGGAAGTCGATGCCGCCATCGCCGCGGCGATCGCCGAAGCCGGCGCGACGGGACCGAAGGACATGGGCAAGGTGATGGGCCTGGTCAAGGCGAAAGTCTCCGGCCGCACGGACATGGGCAAGCTGTCGGAGCTGGTCAAGGCGAAGCTGTCGGCACTTGCGTGATCGTCCGCGTAAACTAACGGCATCCCTGCTCCCGGAAATGCCGCGATGGACAATCAGAATCCCCTGCGCCGCTCGCGCAGCGACCGCAAGATCGCCGGCGTCTGCGGCGGCCTGGCCAAGCACTTCGGCCTCGATCCGACCTACACGCGCATCGGCTACGTGCTGCTGAGCATCCTGTCCGCGGCGTTTCCCGGCACGCTGGTCTACCTGATCCTGTGGTGGCTGGTTCCGGAAGAGGATTGAGCGCGCCCCAGCCACATCTGGCTGCAGCTCCTCTTGCTACGGTGCGACTTGGTATACAGTCACAAATCTTTCGACAATCAGGGGGCTTGCCATGCGTCGGTCATTGTCGCTTCGGATCGGGAGAAACGGTCGGCATCACCCGCCGGGCCGATCGTTGGGCATAGCATGGGTTTGCGTCCTTGGCGCGTCTTTGCTGATCTGCCTTTTCGTCGGTAATGCATCGGCGCAAGAGCCGAATCCCTACTCACCGCAATACGAACACCCATATCGTTACGGCGCGCTCCCGACCAAGGATGCATTGGCGAGGATGCGCGCGTGGCGGGCCCTGCATCCGGCTATCGCCACCGGCCCCTCGACGATCAGTTACCAAGGCGGATACCCGGACCCCAATACGAGCGCGAGCACGGGAATCGGCGTAGTCAGCGGCGTGCCGCAGGTGTACCTGGTCGTTTGGGGTACACAGTGGGGTACGGCGAGCACTGACGGCAACGGCAACATGACGTTATCAAATGACCCGGACGGGGAAGTACCGTTTTTGCAGCAGATGTTCAAGGGCATCGGCACCAACGGCGAGCTGTGGTCTGGCGTCGCGACCCAATATTGCGATGGTCTGAGTCCGCTGGTGGCGACCGGCGCCACCTCCTGTCCGGCAGGCGCGGCGCATATCGGTTACCCCACGGGCGGCGCCTTTGCTGGCATCTGGTACGACGATTCCGTTCCAGAACCGGACCCGGCGACGCAGGCGCAATTGGCCCAGGAAGCCGTCGCGGCTGCCGCACATTTCGGCACCACGTCCAATCGCTTGGCGCAATACGTGATCTTGTCTGCGACCGGCACGCATCCGGACGGATTCAATACGGTCAACGGCGATTTTTGTGGCTGGCACTCCAGCACGTTCGATGCAACTTCGAGTTATGTGATTGCCTTCTCCAACGAGCCCTATGTCCCTGATTTGCCCGCTCCGGGCTGCAACGAAGACATCACCGGCAACCCGATTCTCGATGGCATAAGCATCACCGCCAGCCACGAATACGCCGAGGTGCTGACCGACTTCTACCCCAGCTATGGGTGGAACAACCCCGCCGACGCGAGCACGACCGGCGGCGAGTCGGCGGACCAGTGCCAGGCCGCCACGCCAAACGACGCCCTGCCGGTCACGACGGCGACCGGCACGTTCGCGATGCAGTTGATCTGGTCGAACGACACCAACCAATGCGAAATCCTGCATCCGGTCATCACCGGGGACACGATCTTCGCCAGCAGCTTGGAATAATTGCGCGGCGCCTGCACAACCTGATCATAAGCCAGCCTGCAGCGTTGCGCTCGGGCTAAACTTACCGGGCCATGCCCGGCCGCATCCCCGAAAAATTCATAGACGACCTGCTCGCCCGCGTCGACATCGTCGAGGTGATCGAACAGCGCGTGCCGCTGAAAAAGGCCGGGCGCGACTGGACCGCGCGCTGCCCATTCCACGACGAACGCTCGCCCTCGTTCACGGTCAGCCCGAACAAGCAGTTCTACCATTGCTTCGGCTGCGGCGCGCACGGCAGCGCGATCAAGTTCCTGATGGAGTACGACCGCATGGAGTTTCCCGATGCGGTCGAGGAACTCGCCTCCAGGGTCGGTTTGAAGGTGCCGTACGAAGGCGGCGGCAAGCGCACGCCGAGCGAGGATTCGGCGGATCTGTATACCGTGCTCGATGCCTGCGCGAAGTTCTACCAGCGTGAACTCGGCAAGAGCGGCAAGGCGAACGCCTACTTCCATGCGCGCGGCCTTGACGCCGCGACCATCGAGCGCTTCGGCCTGGGCTACGCACCGGACGGATGGGATGGGGTCAAATCCGCGCTCGGCACGACGCCGCAGCGCATCGCGCTGCTGGAAAAAGGCGGCATGCTCACGCGCGGCGAACGCGGCACGCCCTATGACCGTTTCCGCGACCGCGTGATGTTCCCGATCCAGGACCGGCGCGGTCGGGTGATCGCCTTCGGCGGGCGCATCCTCGAGAAAACAGAGGACTCGGGTGCGAAATATCTCAACTCGCCCGAGACCCCATTGTTCCACAAGGGT
>DATIVQ010000025.1:0-4870 GCA_035465735.1 Rudaea sp. | reverse complement strand
TCGGCGTCGTCAGTACTTACGATGCCGAATTCGAAAACGTCGACGACATGTTCCGCGCCGCCGACCGCGCGATGTACCGGGCCAAGGACATGGGCCGCAACCGGGTGTTCCGGTTCGCGTTATGACGGCTACCCGGTGCGGCATGCCGGTAATGTGCGAGCCGATCAGGAATTCACTCGAATCCGTTCGCGAATATGCGATCGGCGAGCACGCCGACACTTACGCTGGCGAGATTTGAATCCGTCGATCCGTCCCACGCGGCAAATGTAAAAGCATCGCTGCCGACGAAGCCGGCTTCAGGGTAGTACGTCGCCGTACGATTGATGAGGCCGACGGTACCGTGGCCGGGTTGCGAGACGATTCGCAAGGTCAGCGCGTCGCCATCGCTATCGCTTGCCGACAGCGCGATCGGCAGTGCCACCCCTTCGCTGGTCTGTGCGGAGGTCGACCGAGCGACGGCCGGATGATTCGGATTCGCGGCATCCGTCGACGGACCGTCGTGACAGCTGTAGCAGCCGATCTGGAATCCGCGCCAGAACGACTTCGCACCAAGTTCACTCGTCACCGTGCGATCTGCCTTGCTGCGCGAAAGCACGGTACCGCGATAGTCGCCGCCATGACACGACTGGCAAGCAGCAGTGCCGCTTGTCTCCGTGAGTGTGCCGTGCGCATCGACCCAAGCTTGCCCAACGGTATGCATGCCGTGTGGACCGCCGGCGTTCGCCGCTTGCGCGCTGCCGTGACACGCCGTGCACTCGACGAGCATGCCTTCATGCCCCTGGAGCTGCAGGCTCTGCACGTTGTCGTTGAGATGCGTCGAAGCAAATTCCGCATGCGTCGAGCCATGGCAGCCTTCGCATTTCACGCCGCCATGTCCGCTCGAGAAGCGATACAGCGAGATACCCGGCGTCGGCGTGTCCGGATTCGTGGCGAACGTCGGATCAACGGCCTGGCGGCGTTGGCCGGACGAGTCGAAAACACTCGTGTAGCGGATCGCACCATTGTTGTGCGTTGCAGTGCCGGTGTGGCAGTTCTGGCAGACCGGTTCGTCCAACCACCCTTGCCGCGTCGCTGCGCCGACCGCGCTCATGGAGCCGTGACAACTTTGGCATTGGATCGCGAGCGTGCCGTCTGCCGCAACCGCGCGCCCCATCGCTCCGCGCAGGCAGCGCGTCGTCGAGCCCGGATGGCAGCGATAGCACGTCGCGCGATTGTTGCTGTTGTCGAGCTGAAGCCCGGTCGTCGGATCGCTCACTTGCGCGTGCAAGCCGTGTATCGCTGCAGTAAGCGGCAAGAGGCCGGTGACACCCGTGGTCCCGAGCGCATTCGATGCATGACAGGCGGCGCACAGCACGGGTGTAGTCGTGGACGTTGCGTACAAACCCGTCGGATCGTAGCCGAACGAAGACAGGATCGATGCGTAGTTCACGTTCGCGGCTGCCTTCTCATCGTGGAGCCGCAGGATGTTCAGGCGGTAATCGCGTTCGGGATTCGGATCGTTGATCCAGCCGGCCGCCGGTCGCGCGGCCGGGCCGCTATTCGACGCGTGGCACGCCTTGCAGTCCATTTCATCGGAAACCGGCGCAACGATGTCGGTCGATGCGAGCAACGTACCGGCCGTCGTGCGCACCTGGATACGCATCATCGGGTACGGATTCTTGCGATTGCTGTCGTCGTACGGCGTCAACGGCAAGCCTTCCGCGACCCACCAATTGTTCGCAACATCCCAACTCATCGGTCGCGCTGTATTGCCGGCGCCCGGCATCATCACACCGGTAAGTCCAGTGTCCGCGGGCAAGGGTTGCTGCAAGAAGAACAACGGCATCGCAAATTGCCAGAAATCGGACTTGCCGATTGACGTGGTGTTGATCGAACCGGCCGGATCGGCGACCGCTTCGTACGTTACTAGGTAGCCGGATGCATTTGTGATGCGCTGACCGGTCGGGTCGAACAATTGCGCGTGAATCGTGTTGTACGGCGGCAGGATCGAGAAGATCGAGTACTCAGAATCAATGCAGTGCATGCCGAGGTTGTTCCAACCAACAACCGTCCAGCCGCCGTTTGCGGCCATTGCGCTGACTGCCGTCAGGAGTGCCACCGCGACCAGCAGCATGCCGGAGGATTGGAAATGCTTCTTCACGACGGCAAAAACGCTAGCAGCACCGGCACGACGAGGAGTTGATGCCGGTCAATTTGCAGGCGGACCTGCTTCATAACGGCGCCTGATCGCATCGAAACGACGCGTGCGCTCCATTGCGATGACGTTGGGTCGCGAGACTGTCATTGAACCGTCTTGGCTGGACCGTTAGAGTGCGCGGGGCGAATGGCATTGGCCGCTGAATCGAGTCCGCGCGTTCGGCCCGAGTTCCGCAAATGCAAGCGGCGATGAGTCCAATGCCTACCCTGCATATTGTCGATTTGATTGGACGAGCGGCCGGCGTTGCACGTCTCACGACAGCAGCGTAGCCAGCCAGAGTGAAAACTGGCCCAAGCCTGCGCCGATGACGATGGCGGCAAGTACATCGCTGGGATAGTGCAAGCCGAGCACGACGCGCGATGCCGCAATCAACGCACAAAGCACGAACAGCAGGGGCGCAAGCACGGGAAAGTAGGCAAGCGCGACGACGCTGAAGCTGACCGCATGCAGCGTGTGGCCGGAAGGAAAACTGAACTCGTCCAACGGCGGCACATGCGCGACCACGCCATCGCAGAGACGGAACGGGCGCGGGCGCCGCGTCCAGCGTTTCAAATAGCGGTACATCGCCACTGCCACGATCCCAAGTAGCCAGCATGTGCGCCGCCGCCAGTGCGCCGCTCGTACCGCCGCACGTCGCAAACACGAGCATCAGCGCATACCAGACGACACCGTCGCCGAGCCGGCTGATGGCGCCAAAAATGCGTCCGACTGCGCGGCGCGCACCCCAGCGGTTGGCCACGAGACACAGGTGTCGGTCAAGAACCGGCAACGGCGATGGACTGATCATGGTTCTTGTCGGTCGCCAGGCGCGTGAGCCGGGAATCGAAATCGGCCACAACCGATTCCGGAGAGAGCGCCTCGACGCGCCGTCGCGCGTTGAGGCCCATCGTGGCGCGCAGCACCGGGTCGACGCCGATTGCGTACGCGGCGGCGACAAAACCGCGCGTATCGCCTGCGCGCACACGCATGCCGCTGATGCCGTCGGCCAGGTACTCCTGCGCCGCGCCATGGTCGAACGCGACCACTGCCAGTCCGCTCGCCATGGCCTCCAACGTGACGTTTCCGAAAGTCTCGGACAGGCTCGGAAACAGGAACAGGTCGGCGCTCGCATAATGCCGCGCCAGATCCGCGCCCGTACGCACGCCGGCAAAGAGAAAATCGGGATTCGCCGCCGCCAGTTCGGCGTGCACGGGACCGTCGCCCACGCAAACGAAGCGTGCGTCGGGCGCGCGTGCCTGCAGAGCGCGGAATGCGCGAACGGCCAGATCGAGATTTTTCTCCTGCGCGATGCGACCCACATAGAGTGCCACCGGCGCATTGCCGTCCACGCCCCAAGCGTCACGCAACTGCAGGTCACGCCGTCCGGGATTGAACAATGCCGCGTCCACCGCGCGGCGCAATATGCACACATTTTTGATGCCCAGTCCCGCAAGTTCCTGCGCCAGCGCGCGAGTCGGCACGAGCGTTGCAGCCGCGCGCCGGTGGAAGCGGCGCAGGTAGGCGAGCACCAGCGGCGCTGCCCAAGCCGCGCCGTAATGCGCCGCGTAGTCGTCGAAACGCGTGTGGAAGCCAGTGCAGGCCGGAATGCCGAGGCGCTGAGCCACGCGCAGTGCGGACCAGCCGAGTGGCCCTTCGGTGGCCACGTAAATGACGTCAGGAGGTGTCGTGCGCCATGCGCGATGAAGGCGCGCGCCTGCTGGCAGTCCCAGCCGCAGCCCCGGATAGCGCGGCAGGGGCACGCTGGGAACACCTAGCGCAACAATGCCTGGTTCGGATACTTGATCGGGCCGCTGCGGCCGCACCACTTGCACGGCATGACCGCGGGCGGCCAGACCGTGCGCAAGATCGCGCACGGTCAAGGCGACGCCGTTGATCTCGGGCGGATAGGTTTCGCTGACGAGGCTGACGCGCATATCCGGCTCTGCTGCAAGTGCCGGCACTGTGACATTTCAATGTTGCGCGCGGTTGATCGGCACGTTACGTCTGCGTGACGCAACGCACGTTGCAATTCATGTTCCCCAATCAGCCAAGCTGAATGTTGCGACCTTTCTCCACATGACCCGGCAACAGCAATTGCACTATGCCGGGGTCATTGAAACCCGCGCGCACGGAATCCGAATTGACCTCGGTCAAGCCACATTTGACCAGGATCAATACGCCGCGCGCAAAGCCGTTCATCGTGGCGTCGAAGGACTCGTCGACCCCAATCAGGCGCAATCGAGCAGGAGTTCAGCCGACATGACCATTCCGACCGAAGTCTCCTTCCGCGACATGGAACCGTCCGAGCCCTTGCGCACCCTGATCGTCGATCACGCGCAACGTCTCGAGCGTTTCGCGACTGACATACTCTCCTGCCATGTAACGGTGGGGCACGAAGGATCGCACCGGCACCAGGGACATGCGTACAAGATCCACGCGCGCATCAGCATGCGTGGCAGGCAGATCGACGTATCCGGAAGTTCGAAAAGCAAACCGCACAAGGAAGATGCCTACTCCATGGTAGGCGAGACCTTCGACGCACTTCGGCGCAGAGTCGAAGACTACGTCCGCGAGCGGCGCGGCGACGTCAAACGCTCTTCGCCGGCGACGTAAGGGAACGAAGCCGCACTGTCGAGGATGTGCCCGATCTCGCGCTCCGCCTCGAGCCAGTCGCTCAGTTCGCCACCATCGGCG
>DATIVQ010000024.1:0-14086 GCA_035465735.1 Rudaea sp. | reverse complement strand
CTGGAAGGCAAGCCGGTGACGCTCGAACTGGAAGAGCGGGCGCGCTTCGCCCTGCGCGCGCCGCCGCGCGTGTTCGCGGCGATGGTAGGCAACCTGATCCGCAACGCATGCCTGTACACCGAAGCCGGCGGCGTGCGCGTGAACGTCGACGAGGACAGCGTCAGCATCGCCGACAGCGGCATCGGCATGAGCGCGGACGAAATCGCGCAGACCAGGCAGCCGTATTTTCGCGCCGGGCGCAGCGCCAGCGCCGGACACGGCGTGGGCCTATCCATCGTGCGGCGGCTTTCCGAGCGTTTCGGCTGGCCGGTGGACCTGCGCAGCGAGGTCGGGATCGGCACCACCGCGACGATCCGCTTTCCGCAACGCTTGCCTGCACCGCCGGCAGCGTCATAATGCGGCTTTCGCCGGGGAGAGCGGCATCATGTTCTTGCGCCTCGCTGTTGTCGTGCTGTCGGCATTCGGAATCGCCGCCATGAGCCATGCCGCTACGCCCGTTCTCGTCATCCATGGAGGCGCCGGCGTAATCAAGCGCGACATGAACCCCGCCACGCAGAAGGCGATCCGCGCCGCGCTGGCCACGGCGCTCGAACACGGCTACGCGCAGCTCGAGGCCGGCAAGCCGGCGCTGGACGCGGTGACCGCGGCGATCACCGTGCTCGAGGACGATCCGCACTTCAACGCCGGCAAGGGTGCAGTGTTCAACCACGACGGCAAGAACGAAATGGACGCCGCGATCATGGATGGTTCGACACTGCGCGCGGGCGGCGTGGCGAATGTACACCGTGTGAAGAATCCGATCCTGCTGGCGCGCGCGGTGATGGAGCATTCGCCGCATGTGTTGATGTTCGGCGACGGTGCCGAGCAATTCGCAAAGACGCAGGGCATCGCCCTAGTCGATCCGAAGTATTTCTGGACCGAAAAGCGCTGGCAGGAACTGCAGGACGCGTTGAAGAAGGATGCCGCCGGCAAGCATGCCGACGCCGAGAAGGAAGGCCACTTCGGCACGGTCGGTGCGGTGGCGCTGGACAAGTCCGGGCATCTTGCCGCCGGCACGTCCACCGGCGGCATGACCGACAAGCGCTTCGGCCGTGTCGGTGATTCGCCGATCATCGGCGCGGGCACTTACGCGAATGCCGGCTGCGCGGTGTCCGGCACCGGCTGGGGCGAGTTCTACCTGCGCACCGTGGCCGCGCACGAGATCTGCATGCGCGTCACGCAGATGCACCAGCCGTTGAAGGAAGCAGCCGAGGATGTCATCAACAAGGAAATTCCCAAGCTCGGCGGAGACGGTGGCGCGATCGTGCTGGGTGCGGACGGCGAATTTTCGACGCCGTTCAATACACCCGGCATGTTTCGCGGCTGGGTGGATAAAAGTGGAAAAATCCACGTCGCGATTTTTCCCGGCGAATGAACCACAAAGGAAAAATATCATGACCCTGTGTCCCGTCGCCCTGGCCGTCGGCTGCAAGCGCTGCCCGGTGTTCGCGGTCTGCCCGGCGAAATCGCTGATCGGCGATTACCGGCCGGAAGCGAAGCAACCGCCGAAACCCGAAGCGAAATCGGCGCACAAACGCAAACGCTGAGTTGGCACAACCGCGATTGCGGCAGGTTTCGCGGCTTTACATCAGCTTACTTCCGATACCTGCCGGCTGCGCTATAGTCGCGCGCATCTGCGCCCGTTGCGGCGCCATCGCAAGCCATCGACATGGAATATCGCAAGCCGTTCTTCGTGCGCAATCGCGCGCTGCTGATCATCGTTGCCGTCATCGTGATCGTGGCGGCCGGCGGTCATTGGCTGGCGCACCGCACCACGGTGCCGACCAACTTCCGCTTCGGCCGCGGCGCGCCGGCGGGCAAGTTCGCCGGCATGGCCATGCCGGTAGGCGTCGCCACGGCCCGGACCGGGGACATCGGCATCGACCTCGACGCGCTCGGTACGGCCACGCCATTGCGCACGGTCGCGGTGCGCAGCCAGGTGAATGGCCTGCTGCAAAGCGTGAATTTCAGGGAAGGCCAGGAGGTCAAGCAGGGCGATGTGCTGGCCCAGGTCGACCCGCGCCCGTTCGAGGCGGCGCTACTGCAGGCACAGGGCACGCTCGCGCGCGACCAGGCGTTGCTCGCGAATGCGCGCGCCGACCTCAAGCGCTACCAGGATGTCGCGCCGCAGGGCCTGATTCCCGAGCAGACGTTGGCGACGCAAAAGGCGCTGGTCGCGCAGTACGAGGGCACGATCAAGTCGGACCAGGGCCAGATCGACACGGCAAAGCTCAATCTCGGCTATGCGCGCATCGTCGCGCCGATCGACGGCCGCGTCGGCCTGCGTGCGGTCGATCCCGGCAACACGATCACGACCAGCGACACGCTCGTCACGATCACGCAACTCAAACCGATCGACGTGCTGTTCACGATTCCGGAGGACAACCTGCCGGAATTGCTCAAGCACATGAACGACGCCAGCCTGAAGGTCGATGCGCTCAGTCGCGACAAGACCACGCAGCTGGGCAGCGGCACGCTGGCCAGCCTGGACAACCAGATCGACACGGCGACCGGCACGGTCAAGGCCAAGGCCGAATTCGCCAATGCGGACGAGAGCCTGTTCCCGAACCAGTTCGTCAATGTGCGTGTGCACCTGACCATGCTGACCGGCGCGACGATCGTGCCGAGCGCCGCGCTGCAGCGCGGCGCCGACGGCATGTACGTGTTCGTCGTCAACGCTGACCGCACGGTCACGCAGCGCACGGTCAAGACCGGCGCGAGCCAGGGCCAGAATATCGCCGTGACGGACGGCATCAAGCCGGGCGACATCGTCGTCATCGACGGCACTGACAATCTGCGCGACGGCAGCCGCGTCGAACTGCCCGGCGACGCGCCGCCGCCGGCCAAGGCGACGAGTGCGAAGGAATCGTGGCGCGGCAAGAAGCCGTAATCCGCGCATGAATCCCTCGCGCCTGTTCATCCTGCGCCCGGTCGCCACCAGCCTGCTGATGGCGGCGATCCTGCTCGTGGGCATCCTCGCCTACCGCTACCTGCCGCTGTCGGCGTTGCCCGAGGTCGACTATCCGACGATTCAGATCACGACGCTCTATCCGGGCGCCAGTGCCGATGTCATGTTGTCCTCGGTAACCGCGCCGCTGGAGCGAACGCTTGGCCAGATGCCGGGATTGAACCAGATGTCCTCGACCAGTTCGGCGGGTGCGTCGGTGCTGACCTTGCAGTTCAGCCTCGACTTGTCGCTGGACATTGCCGAGCAGGAAGTGCAGGCCGCGATCAACGGTGCCGGTACGTTCCTGCCCGCGGACCTGCCGACGCCGCCGATCTACAGCAAGGTCAATCCGGCCGATGCGCCGGTGCTCACCTTGGCGCTGATGTCGACCACGCTGCCATTGACCCAGGTGGAGGACCTGGCCGACACGCGCCTGGCGCAGAAGATCTCGCAGATCGACGGCGTCGGCCTCGTCACCCTGTCCGGCGGGCAGCGTCCGGCGGTGCGCGTGCAGGCGAACCCGACTGCGCTGTCGGCATACGGATTGAGCCTGGAAGACTTGCGCAGCGCGATCGGCAACGCCAACGTCAATGGTGCCAAGGGCAGCTTCGACGGCCCGGCGCAGTCGTACACGATCGACGCGAACGACCAGCTCAAGTCCGCCGACGCCTACCGCGACCTTATCATCGCCTACCGCAACGGCGCACCGGTGCGCCTGCGCGACGTCGCCAACATCGTCGACGGCGCCGAGAACGACCGCCTTGCCGCGTGGAAGGACACCAAGCCCGCGGTGATCATGAACATCCAGCGCCAGCCCGGCGCGAACGTGATCGAGGTGGTCGACCGCATCAAGGCGCTGCTGCCGTCGCTGACCAAGACGCTGCCCGCGGGCGTGGACGTGAGTGTGCTCACCGACCGCACCGTGACTGTGCGCGCCTCGGTCGCCGACGTGCAGTTCGAGCTGCTGCTCGCTGTCGCGCTGGTGGTGATGGTGATCTTCGTGTTCCTGCGCAACCTGCCGGCGACGATCATCCCGAGCTTCTCGGTGCCGCTGTCCATCGTCGGCACGTTCGCGGTGATGTACCTGGCCGGGTTCTCGCTCGACAACCTGTCGATGATGGCGCTGACGATATCCACCGGCTTCGTCGTCGACGACGCCATCGTCATGATCGAAAATATCTCGCGCTACCTCGAGGAAGGCGACACGCCGCTCGAAGCCGCGCTGAAGGGTTCCAGGCAGATCGGTTTCACCATCATCTCGCTGACGATCTCGCTGATCGCGGTGCTCATCCCGCTGCTGTTCATGGGCGACGTCGTCGGACGCCTGTTCCGCGAATTCGCGATCACGCTGGCGGTGACGATACTGATTTCAGCGGTGGTCTCGCTGACGCTCGTGCCGATGCTGTGCGCGAAGATCCTCAAGCATTACAAACCCGAGGAGGAAAGCGCGTTCGCGCGCCGCAGCCACCAATTGATCGACCGCCTGATCGCGCTGTACGGGCGCTGGCTGACCTGGGTGCTGGATCGCCAGCGCGCGACCCTGGCCGTGGCCGCCGGCACCCTGGTCCTGACAATACTTTTATACATTGTCATTCCGAAGGGATTCTTCCCAGTGCAGGACACCGGCGTGATCCAGGGCATCTCGGCGGCGCCGCAATCGGTGTCGTTCGCGGCGATGAGCCGGCGCCAGCAGGCGCTGGCGGCGGTGATCCTCAAGGATCCGGCGGTGGCGTCGCTGTCCTCGTTCATCGGCGTGGATGGCACCAACACCACGCTCAATAGCGGCCGCTTCCTGATCAACCTGAAGCCGCACGGCACGCGCGACGACGTGCAGACCGTGATCCGGCGCCTCACCGCCGCCGCAGTAAAATTGCCCGGCATCGCGCTGTACCTGCAGCCGGTGCAGGACCTCACCATCGAGGATCGGGTCAGCCGCACGCAATACCAGTTCACGCTCGAATCCACGGACCTGAAGGCGCTGGAAACCTGGGTGCCCAGGCTCGTCGAAGCCCTGAACCGGCAGCCGCAATTGGCCGACGTCGCCAGCGATTTGCAGGCGCAGGGCCTGCAGGCCTACCTGGACATCGACCGCGACAGCGCGGGGCGTCTGGGGATTACGGCGGCGGCCGTCGACAACCTGCTTTACGACGCATTCGGTCAGCGCCTGATCTCGACCATCTTCACCGAAGCGAACCAGTACCGCGTCGTGCTGGACCTGCTGCCAGAATTCAAGCGGGGACCGGAAGCGCTTTCCAGCATCTACCTGCCGGGTTTGAGCAACGCCAACAACGTGGCGCAGACGCCGCAAGGATCGGTCAATGCGCCGGGCGGCGCGCAATCGGCCACCGGCGGCGCGCCGCAGGGCGCGAGCAGCGCGACCGTGGTGACGAACCAGGCGCCGGCATCGAGCGGACTCGTTCCGCTGTCGGCCGTCGCCAGGTTGAGCGAACGCAGCGCACCGCTGCTGATCGACCATCTGGGCCAGTTCCCGGCGACAACGGTGTCGTTCAACCTCGCCCCGGGCGCATCCCTGGGCGCGGCGGTCGATGCGATCCGGCAGACGGAAAAGGATCTCGGCATGCCCGCCAGCATCACGACCGCGTTCCAGGGCGCGGCGGCGGCGTTCCAGGCATCGCTGACGAACGAAGTGCTGCTGATTCTTGCCGCCATTGCTGCGATGTACATCGTGCTCGGCGTTCTGTACGAAAGCTATATCCATCCGATCACGATCCTGTCGACGCTGCCCTCGGCCGGCGTCGGCGCGCTGCTTGCGCTGATGCTCGCAGGCGAGGACCTTTCCATCGTCGCGATCATCGGCATCATCCTGCTGATCGGCATCGTCAAGAAGAACGCGATCATGATGGTCGACTTCGCGCTCGACGCCGAGCGCAATGAGGGCAAGTCGCCGCGCGAGGCGATCTACCAGGCCTGCCTGCTGCGTTTCCGGCCTATCCTGATGACCACGCTCGCCGCGTTGTTCGGTGCGTTGCCGCTGATGCTCGGCACCGGCGTGGGTTCCGAACTGCGCCATCCGCTGGGCGTGACCATTGTCGGCGGCATGATCGTGTCGCAGATGTTGACCCTGTTCACCACGCCCGTGATCTACCTGTGGTTCGACCGGCTGGCGCGGAAGGTCGATGCTGCACCACAGGGCGAGGCGGTCGCATGACTTCTCAAATGCAAAGCTTCCGTCCGTCCTGCGGACGACCGGGTAACTTGTTTGCTCGCGCACTGCGCCGCAGGAGCGGCGCGAACAGCGCAGCTGGCCGCGGAGCGGCGGAGGGCAGGATGCCCGGAGTCAAGAAGTCACCAAGAAACACGTTCAAAGCGCAGCTTTCCCCAGGAGGAACTGCACATAGAAGCTGCGACGGGATGCAAGTTCCACTTACAACTCCGTCGTTAAGGGTTGTTGCGCAGTGAGTTTTTCCAGCTTTTCCTCGCCGTTCATTCGCCGGCCGGTGGCGACGACGCTGTTGACCATCGGCGTGCTGCTCTCGGGTACCTTCGCGTTCACGCTGCTGCCGGTCGCGCCGCTGCCGCAGGTGGATGTCCCCGCCATTTCGGTCAGCGCCAGCCTGCCGGGCGCGAGTCCGGAAACGATGGCCACCGCCGTGGCGACGCCGCTGGAGCGCCAGCTCGGCCGCATCGCCGGCGTCACCGAAATGACCTCGTCCAGTTCGCTGGGCAACACGCGCATCGTGCTGGTGTTCGACCTGGGCCGGGACATCGACGGCGCCGCGCGCGACGTGCAGGCGGCGATCGTCGCGGCGCGCGCGCAGTTGCCGACGGGCATGCCCGGCAACCCGAGCTATCGCAAGTTCAACCCGGCCGATGCGCCGGTGATGATTCTCACGCTTACATCCAAGACGCTCAGCCGCGGGCAGATGTACGACGCCGCCTCGACCATCGTCGCGCAAAAGATCGCCCAGGTCGAAGGGATCGGCCAGGTGCAGGTCGGAGGTTCCTCGCTGCCGGCCGTGCGGGTGGAACTCAATCCCGCGGCGCTCAATCATTACGCGATCGCGCTCGACACTGTGCGCACCGCGTTGCAGAACACGAACGCGAATCGGCCCAAGGGCTTCGTCGAACTCGACGACAGGCACTGGCAAATCGCGACCAACGACCAGGCGCGCGAGGCCGCGCAATACAGCGATTTGATCCTGGCCTGGCGCAACGGCGCGCCGGTTCGCCTCGCCGATGTCGCCCAGGTGGAAGATTCGGTCGAGGACGTGCGCAACCTGGGTCTGTCCAACGGCGAGCCGGCGGTCATCATCCTGCTGTACAAGCAGCCGGACGCGAACATCATCGCCACCTGCGACCGGGTCATGGCGCTGCTGCCGCAGTTGCAGGCCTCGATCCCCGCCGACATGCAGCTCAAGGTGGGGATGGAGCGCACCAGCACGATCCGTGCTTCGCTGCACGATGTCGAACGCGCCCTGATCATCGCCACCCTGCTCGTGATCGGCGTGGTGTTCGCCTTCCTGCGCAATGCCCGCGCCACCCTGATTCCCGCCGTCGCCGTGCCGGTCTCGCTGGTCGGCACGTTCGCGATCATGTATCTCGCCGGTTTCAGCTTGGACAACCTGTCGCTGATGGCATTGACCATCGCCACCGGTTTCGTCGTCGACGATGCGGTGGTCGTGCTGGAGAACATCACACGGCATCTGGAAGCCGGTATGCCGCGCGTGCAGGCGGCGCTGGTCGGTGCACGCGAAGTCGGCTTCACTGTGCTGTCGATGAGTTTGTCGCTTATCGCCGTGTTCCTGCCGATCCTGCTCATGGGCGGCATCGTAGGGCGGTTCTTCCGCGAGTTTTCCGTCACCTTGTCGGTCGCGATCCTGATATCGCTGGCCGTTTCGCTTTCGACCACGCCGATGATGTGCGCACGCTGGCTGCGCCACGATGCGAGAAAAATTCCGAGCCGCTTCGCGCAAGCCAGCCAGCGCGCTTTCGATGCCGTGCATCGCTTCTACGAGCGCACCCTGCGCGCCGTGCTCGCGGCGCCCGGGCTGACGATCTTCACCTTGTTCGCGACGGTGTGCCTGAACGTGTTCCTGTACGTCCAGGTGCCCAAGGGTTTTATTCCGAGCGAAGACACCGGGCGCCTGATCGGCGGCGTGCGCGCCGACCAGAGCATCTCGTTCCAGGCGATGTCGGCGAAGATGAAGGACCTCATGCGCATCGTCAAGCGCGATCCGGCCATCGACACCGTGGTCGGCTTCACCGGCGGCGGACGCAGCAACGGCGGCTTCATGTTCGCCTCGCTCAAGCCGTTGGCCAAGCGCGGCGGCATTTCTACCGACGGCGTGATAAACCGTCTGCGCCCGAAGCTGAGCCGCGAACCGGGCGCCAGATTGTTCCTGCAGGCGGCGCAGGACATCCGCACCGGCGGACGGCAGAGCAATTCCACTTATCAATACACCCTGCTCAGCGACGACCTTGGCGCCTTGCGCACCTGGGCGCCGAAGGTCGTCGACGCGCTCAAGCAGGTGCCCGAAGTCACCGATGTCGACAGCGACCAGCAGGACAAGGGCCTGGAAACCCAACTCGTGTTCGACCGCGATGCGGCCGCGCGTCTTGGCATCACCACGCAACAAATCGATTCCACGCTCAACGATGCGTTCGGCCAGCGCCAGGTATCGACCATCTACAACGCCCTCAATCAGTATCACGTGGTGATGGAGGTAGCGCCGCAGTTTCAGCAGGATCCTTCCGCGCTCAAGGATATCTACGTGCAGAACAGGTCCGGGCACATGGTGCCGCTGGCCGCGTTCGCCCATTACGCGCCGGGCAGCGCGCCGCTCGACGTGGACCACCAGGGCCAATTCGCAGCGACGACCATCTCGTTCAATTTGCCGCCCGGCGTGGGCCTGGGCGAAGCCTATGCCGCCATCGCGCTCACGATGGCGCGCTTGGGTGTACCTTCATCCATCCACGGCAGCAGCGCCGGCACCGGCCAACTGTTCGCGCAATCGGTGAACCAGGAGCCGTGGCTGATCCTTGCCGCCTTGCTCGCCGTGTACATCGTGCTCGGGGTGCTCTACGAAAGCTATGTGCATCCGCTGACCATTCTGTCTACGCTGCCCTCGGCCGGCGTCGGCGCCATCCTTGCACTGCTGATTTGCCGCACGGAATTCAGCCTGATTGCCCTGATCGGCGTGATCCTGCTGATCGGCATCGTCAAGAAGAACGCGATCATGATGATCGACGTGGCGCTCGACGCCGAGCGCAACCAGGGCATGAGCGCGCACGATGCCATCTTCCACGCCTGCCTGCTGCGCCTGCGTCCTATCCTGATGACGACGCTCGCCGCGATGCTCGGCGCGATGCCGCTGGCGCTCGGCTTCGGCGAGGGCAGCGAAATGCGCCGGCCGCTCGGTATATCCATCGTCGGCGGCCTGCTGGTCAGCCAGGCGCTGACCCTGTACACGACACCGGTCGTTTACCTGTACATGGATCGTTTCCGTCTTTGGTGCAAGCGTGGCTGGGCGCGCATTTACCGCGCGCCGGCGGGGAGCACGCCGGCCGCGGTGCGCTGATTTAGGCCAAGTGCGCCTCAAGGAACCACAGCGCCTTGTCCAGTCCGCGCGAAATGCCGGTGAACAGGTCCGAGGTGTCGGCATCGCCCTGCTTGCCGGCGGAGTCGATCGCGGCTCGCGTGGAGGCGGCAAGAGCGGCGTAGCGGTCGGCGAGGGCGGCGACGGCTTTCAGGCCATCGATGCGACCATCGGGGAATTCCTTCAGGCGCGATGCTTTGGCTGCCATGCGTGCGGTCCCGTGTGCCACGCCGGCAAGCGAGGTGATGCGCTCGGCGATGTCGTCCACCGGCTCCTCGAGTTCCTCGGCAAGCTTGTCGAACAGTTCGTGCAGGGCGATGAAGTGCGGACCGGCGACGTTCCAGTGCGCCTGCTTGAGCTGGGTTTGCAGATCCAGCGTGTCGGCGAGTTGCTGGTTGAGCAGGGCGACCATGTTCGTGCGCAACTTCGGCGCGACATCGATGCGGGTGCCTTCTAGTTTGGCCATGACGGTCTCCTTCTTGCGGATGCGTGCACACTATAATCCCGCACGACACTGAGGAAAAATCGAATCTTGCGATGCGTTCGATAGGGCGCATCAATCGCCGCCGTGACCCCGCCGCTACGCGCCCAGCCCGAGCTTGCCAAGCTGCTCGATGAAACCCTGCTCGCCGACCGGCGCGCGCTGGCGCGCGCCCTGGAAAAACTCGGCGCGCATCCGGACGAGGTCGCACTGGCCGCATGGCGCCGGCGCGTGGATGTCGCGCGCGAACGCTACGCCGCGCGCGCGGCAAGCGTGCCGCCAATCCGCGTCGACGAGTCCCTGCCGATTGCAGCCAGGACCGACGAGATCGTGCGCCTTATCCGCGCGCACCAGGTGATCGTGCTGGCCGGCGAAACCGGTTCCGGAAAAAGTACGCAATTGCCGAAACTGTGCCTCGCCGCCGGGCGCGGCGTGACGGGTCTCATCGGTTGCACGCAACCGCGCCGCGTCGCCGCGCGCAGCGTGGCGCGCCGCGTCGCCGCCGAACTCGGCGTCGAGCTGGGCGGAATCGTCGGCTATCAGGTGCGCTTCGCCGACCAGACCGGCGCGCGCACCCTGGTCAAGTTCATGACCGACGGCATCCTGCTCGCCGAAACCCAGTCCGATCCCTGGCTCAACGCCTACGACACCATCATCCTCGACGAGGCGCACGAACGCAGCCTCAATATCGATTTCCTGCTGGGTTTCTTGAAGCGTCTGCTTGCGCGCCGGCGCGATTTGAAATTGATCGTCACCTCGGCGACGATCGACACGCAGACCTTTTCGCGTCATTTCGGCGACGCGCCCATCGTCGATGTCGAAGGCCGCAGCTATCCGGTGGAAGTGCGCTGGCGACCGCCCGACGAACGCGGCGAGGCGAGCGCGTCCGAACAGATCGTCGCCGCGCTCGACGAAATCACCGCCGAAGACCCACGCGGTGATGTACTCGTATTCGTGCCCGGCGAGCGCGAAATCCGCGACGCGCATCTCGCCCTGACGCGGCGTCGCTACCGCATGACGGAAATCCTCGCCCTGTACGCGCGCCTGTCCGCAAGCGAACAGGATCGCGTGTTCAAGCCCGGCGGTGCGCGCCGCATCGTGCTGGCGACAAATGTCGCGGAGACATCGCTTACCGTGCCGCGCATCAAGTATGTCGTCGACACCGGCACGGCGCGCATAAAACGATATTCGCCGCGCAACCAGCTCGAACGCCTGCACGTCGAGCCGATCTCGCAGGCGGCCGCCGACCAGCGCAAGGGTCGTTGCGGCCGCGTCGGCCCCGGCGTGTGCGTGCGCCTGTATGCCGAGGATGATTTTGCGGGACGCCCACAGTACTCCGATCCGGAAATCCTGCGCTCATCACTGGCCGGCGTGATCCTGCGCATGTTGAGCCTGAAGCTCGGCGAGGTGGAAAAATTCCCGTTCGTCGAGGCGCCGAACGCGCGCGCTGTCGGTGACGGCTGGCGACGCTTGGGGGAATTGCAGGCGGTCGATGAAGGAAAACGCCTTACCGACATCGGTCGCGCGATGGCGCGCTGGCCGATCGATGTCGCGTTAGCACGCATGCTGATCCAGGCGCTGCGCGCGGGCGCCTTGCGCGAGATGCTGATACTCGCGGCGTTCCTGTCGATCCAGGATCCGCGCGAACGCCCCGCGGACGCTCGCCAGGCCGCGGATGCGGCGCACGCATCGTGGCTCGATCCGAAATCCGATTTCGTCACGGTGCTGAACCTGTGGCACGCGCATGCGCTTGCGCACGAGGAACTCACGCAGTCGAAACTGCGCGACTGGTGCCGTGAGCGTTTCCTGTCGTACCTGCGCATGCGCGAATGGCGCGAGCTGCATCGGCAGTTGCTGTTGATCGCCGAAGAGTCGGGGTGGAAACAGAATGCGGAAAGTGCGGGTTTCGAAGCCATCCACGCCTGCCTGCTGACGGGTTGGCCAACCCAGGTCGGACGCCGTGACGAACGCGGCGACTATCGCGGTACGCGCGAACGGCGCTTTCGCATCTTTCCCGGATCGGCGCTGGCAAAAGCGCCGCCGCAATGGATTCTTGCCGGCCAGATCATCGACCTGCAAAAAGTATACGCAATGCTGTGCGCGCGCGTGGAGCCGGAATGGATCGAACGCGCGACTGCACACCTGGCGAAGAAGTCCTGGCGCGATCCGCACTGGTCGCGCAGGCGCGGCAGCGTGCTCGCGTTCGAACAGGTCACGCTGTTCGGCCTGACCCTGGTCGAAAAGAGAACCGTGCAGTTCGGCGCACAGGACCCCGCGCTCGCGCATGCGGTGTTCGTGCGCGAGGCGTTGGTGCGCGGTGACATCGATTGCCGCGCCGATTGCGTGCGCGCGAACGCGCGTGTGCTCGCGCAGGCGCAGGAGCTTGAAGCCAAGCAACGCCGCGCGGGACTGGTCAGGAACGAAGACGAACTCGCCGCGTTTTTTGCGGGCAAGTTGCCACAGGATGTTTTCAGCGCGGCGGCATTCGATGCCTGGTATCGCCGCGCGGCGCCGGACGAACAAGCCGCCTTGCGCTGGTCGCTGGACGACGTGCTTGCGTGCCGGCCGGGTCTGCGCGCGTCGGATTTTCCTGCGGCACTGGAATTCGCCGGCCATCGCCTGAAACTCGAATACCGTTTCGTGCCGGGCGATGCGGCCGACGGCGTGACCCTGCACGTGCCGCTCGCCTTCGTCAATGCCGTGCACGCGGCGCGCTGCGAATGGCTGGTGCCGGGATTGCTGGCAGACAAGGTCGCCGAACTGATTCGTGGCCTGCCCAAATCCTTGCGTCGCAACTTTGTGCCGGCGCCGGATTTTGCGCGCGCCTTCGCCGAATCCGAAGCGCCGCGCGATGAGCCGCTGGCGGCGGTGCTGGCGCAGTACTTGAAACGCGTGACCGCTGTCGACGTGAGCGCTTCCGATTTTTCAGGAAGCGAAGTGCCGACACATCACACCATGCGGTTTCGCGTGTTCGACGAGGCCGGCAAGACGCTGGCCGAAGGCCGCGATATCGAGGCGATCCGCGCGCAGTGGGGCGGTGCCGCGAATGCCGCGTTCTCGCGTCGCGCCGACAGCGAACTCACGCGCGAGGATGTCGTCGAATTCGACTTCGACGCGATCCCGGCAGTGGTGACCGGTGCGGGCGGACTTGCTGCATACCCGGCCCTGGTCGACCTCGGCGAATCCGTCGCATTGCGCGTGTTCGAGCGCGCTGACGAAGCGCGCGCTGCGCATGCCGCCGGCGTCGAACGGCTGCTGCGGCGCGCGCTGCGCGAGCCGGTCAAGCAGGTGCGGCGGCAATTGCCGATCGACCGCCAGCTCGCGCTCAAGTACGCCGGCATCGCCAGTGTCGACGCGCTGCGCGATGACATCGTCGAGGCGGCATTGGCCGACCTTCTCGCCGCGCGCGACCCCGATGTGCGCACGCGCGAGGCATTTCGAAGTGCGAGTTCCGAATTGACGCGCATGCTGTTTCCGGCAGCCATCGAGCGGTTGAAGATCGTCGAGGAAATCCTCGTTGCCTACGCCGAGCTTTCGCCCTGGCTCGAGCCGCCGCTGCTGGGCTATGCGCGCGCCAACTACGACGATTTGCGCGAGCAGCTCGATGCGCTGGTCTATCCGGGCTTTGTGCGCAATGTGGAAAAATCCCGTTTGGCGCATTTGCCGCGCTATCTGAAGGCCATGCGCCTGCGTGCCGAGCGGCTGCGCCAGGACGCCGCACGCGACCAGGCGAAGATGCTCGCCGCGCGGGTCTACTGGTCCGAATACCTGAAGCTCTCGGCCAGCGGGATCGCGAGTGCGGCCCTGGACGAGTTGCGCTGGCTGATCGAGGAACTGCGCGTGTCGCTGTTCGCGCAGGAACTCAAGACCGCCCAGCCGGTATCGCCGAAACGCCTGGCGAAACTGGTCGAGGGCCTGAAGCTGAATTGAAAGCAGGATCCCGGCTCAGCGCACATCCGTGTGCTGGCCGGGATGACGACGGCGTGTCGTCACTTGATCCGGGTCACGCGCAGGCTCTGGCTGCGGCACGGATCGACGTACATGAGCCAGCTGCCCATCAGC
>DATIVQ010000023.1:0-4175 GCA_035465735.1 Rudaea sp. | reverse complement strand
ATGAGCGTGACGACAGGCGCAGTGGGCGGTAAGGAACGGGCGGGCGCCAATACCCTGCTCGTGGTGTTGCTGATCGCGGCGATTCTGGTGGCCGTGCTGGACTTCGGCTGGTTGACCTACAACGCGTCGCAGGACGCCAAGGCCAGTGCCCTGGTTACCAAAATCCAGGTGCTCTCGCAGCAATTGTCGACCGTGGCTAATGCTGCAGCAGGCGGCAACATCGACGCGTTCAAGAGCCTCGAGCAGACGCGCAATACCATCGACGACCTGCTCAACAAGCTGAGCAAGGGCGACAAGACCACCGGCATGCAGGGCTACGGCACCGTCTCCGGCGTAGCCAAGGAGATCTCCGATCTGGACAAGGCCTGGCAGCCGCTGAACACGAACGCGACCAAGATCCTGGATTCCAAGGAACAGGTGCTCAACACCGCCCAGGTGGCCGCCGACTTCAACAGCAAGATGCCGGTGCTCAACTCGCGCATGGACGAAGTGGTGAAGATCCTCACCGAAAAGAACGGTTCGTCCACTCAGGTGATGATTTCCTCGCGCGAAATGCTGCTCGCCGACCGCATGCAGCGCCGCGTGCAGACCATCGTGCAGGGTGGCGAAGAAGCCCAGTCCGCCGCGGACGGCCTGCAGCGCGATGCGCAATTGTACGGCGCGGTGCTGGCCGGCCTGATCAGCGGAAATCCGGACCTGAACATCCGCGCGATGGACAATCCCAACGCGCGCCAGATTCTCTCCGACATGAACACGCAGTGGACCGACCTCGTCGGCGACCCGGTCAAGAAACTGCTCGATTCGGCTTCGTCGCTGCAGGACGTGAAGCAGGCCGCGGACCAGGCCTCGATCGACTCGCAGACGATGCTGCTCAAGGCCGATCCGGTTTCGGTGCGCCTCGGCGAACTGCAATCCCGCCGCGTCTTCCCGAACCTGCTCATCGGCGTCATTGCGGCAGGTGCGGCGATCTTCCTCGTCATCCTCTTGATCGCAAGCCAGATCCGCAGCCAGCGCCAACGCTACCAGGTCACCGCGGAATTGAACCAGCGCAACCAGGAAGCCATTCTGCGCTTGCTCGATGAAATGGGATCGCTGGCCGAAGGCGACCTGACGGTAAAGGCGACCGTAACCGAGGACATCACCGGCGCGATCGCGGACTCGGTCAACTTCGCCGTCGAGGCGCTGCGCTCCCTGGTAACCACCATTAACGATACGGCCTTGCACGTGTCGACCTCGGCGCAGGAAACCCAGGCCACGGCCATGCACCTCGCCGAAGCCGCCGAACATCAGGCGCAACAGATCACCTCCGCGTCGGCGGCGATCAACGAAATCGCGGTCTCCATCGACGAGGTGTCGAAAAACTCCGCCGAATCGGCCGACGTGGCGCAACGCTCGGTGCAGATCGCGTCGAAGGGCGCCAGCATCGTGCGCCAGACGATCCAGGGCATGGATTCGATTCGCGACCAGATCCAGGAAACCTCCAAGCGCATCAAGCGCCTCGGCGAATCCTCGCAGGAAATCGGCTCCATCGTCGAACTCATCAACGATATTGCCGAGCAGACGAACATTCTGGCCTTGAACGCCGCGATTCAGGCCGCGTCCGCCGGCGAGGCGGGCCGTGGCTTCGCGGTGGTCGCCGACGAAGTGCAACGACTGGCCGAACGCTCCTCTGGCGCCACCCGCCGAATCGAGACGCTGGTGCAGACGATTCAGGCCGATACGAACGAGGCGGTCACCTCGATGGAACAGACCACGACCGAAGTGGTGGCCGGCGCACGCCTGGCCGAGGACGCGGGCCTGGCCCTGGGCGAGATCGAAAAGGTGTCGAACGACCTTGCCGACCTGATTCAGAACATTTCCGAAGCGGCGCGCCAGCAGTCGGCCGCGGCGACGAATATTTCCGCGACCATGAACGTGATTCAGGAAATCACCACGCAGACCTCGGTCGGCGCGAGCCAGACCGCCGAGTCGATCGGCAACCTGGCGCAGCTGGCCGCGGATCTGCGCCGGTCGGTGCAGGACTTCAAGCTGCCGGCGTGACCGGAGCGGGGCTGCCGCAGTGGTGGCGTCGATGAACGCGGGTTGGCAAGCGCACAAGGTGTTGGAGGTTCGTATCGGGCATGTCGGTTGCCGCAGGGACTTTCTCGCCGCTGATGGCCATGCCGGGCATGGACGACAGCGAGTTCGAGCGCTGGGCGAGTCTGCTCGAGAAGCGCACGGGCGTTGTCGTGCCGCTCAAGCGCAAGGCCTTCCTGGTCACCAGCGTACGCGGACGCATGCGCGAAACCGGGCATGCGGATTTCGAGGCCTATTTTCGCGATTTGCAGAAGATTCCCGAAGGCGCGATCGAATGGACCACGCTCGTCGATCGGCTGACCGTGCACGAAACGCATTTCTTTCGCCACATGCCGTCGTTCGATCTGATCGCGCGCGACTGGCTGCCGCAACTGGCCGCGGATCCGGGGAGCGCATTGCATGCGTGGAGCGTGGGCTGTTCCAGCGGCGAGGAAGCCTACACGCTGGCGATGGTGCTGGACCGGCACCTGGCAGGGCGCGGCGGAAAGTCGTATTTCGGCGTGACCGCGACCGACGTGAGTCTGCCGGCTTTGGCCGTTGGTCGCACCGGACTTTACCCGCGCCAGAAAATGGACGAGATTCCGGAAGCCTACCGCGAGCATTACTGCGAAGCGCTGGACGCCGACAGCTTCCGCATCCGCGATGGCTTGCGCAAGCGCGTGGGCTTCGCCCAGTTCAATTTGCTCGACGCGGTGGGCGCGTCGATGAAACGGCTGGACCTGATCTTCTGCCAGAACGTCCTTATCTACTTCGCCCGCGAACGCCGCCGCGAGTTGCTGGCCACGCTGGCGAAACTGCTCAAGCCCGGCGGCCTGCTGGTGCTCGGGCCGGGCGAAGTGACGCAGTTCGCGCACGCGCAGCTGGCGCGCGTGGAAAATCGCAATGTGCTGGCGTTCCGGCGCACGAGTTGAGAGAAAGACCATGAAGCTGCAAGACGACAATATCGACTTCACCACCCTCAACTGGGTCAAGCAGGAACTCGACGAAACCCTCAAGCAGGCGCGCCAGTCGCTCGAGGCCTATGTCGAGGATCCGGCCGACTCGAGCCTGATGCGCTTCTGCGCGACTTACCTGCACCAGGTGCAGGGCACCTTGCGCATGGTCGAGTTGTACGGCGCGGCCATGGTCGTGGAAGAAATGGAGCGCGTGGCGCTGGCCCTGCTCGACGGCCAGATCAAGGCCAAGGACGACAGCTACGCCGTGCTCATGCGCGGCATCGTGCAATTGCCCGATTACCTCGAACGCCTGCAGAGCGGACACAAGGACATTCCGATCGTCCTGCTGCCGCTGCTCAACGACCTGCGCGCCACGCGCGGCGAGAAATTGCTCACCGAGTCGGTGCTGTTCTCTCCGGACCTGTCCGCGCCGCTGCCTGACGAAGCCGGCGGTGCCGCACAGGCGACCCCGGAACTCGAACTCAAGGCCGAGGCAGCGCGCATGCGCTCGGCGTTCCAGCTTTCCCTGTTGCGCTGGATTCGCGATGACAACGCGAGCACGCAGCTGGCACGCCTGATCGAAGTGCTCGATCGCCTGCGTACGACCTGCACGCAGGAAGACGCCTGCCGCCTGTGGTGGGTCGCCGCCGGCGTGCTCGAGGGCGTCGCCTCGGGCGCGGTCCAGGCCAATCCCGCGGTGAAACTGCTGTTCGGCAAGGTCGACCGCGAGATCAAGCGCCTGGTCGATACCGGTGAAGCCGGATTCCGGGTTTCGCCGCCGGCGGACCTGACCAAGAATCTCCTGTTCTACATTGCCCACTCCGAAGCCGCGGGCGAACGCGCCGCGGCGATTCGCGCCACCTACAAGCTCGACACCCTGCTGCCGAGCGAGAAGGAGCTCGAACACGCCAAGGGCTCGATGTCCGGCCACAACCGCAGCCTGCTCGACACCGTCTCGGTGGCGATCAAGGACGATTTGCTGCGCGTGAAAGAAGCGCTGGACATCTTCCTGCGCGCACAGAGTCCCGACCCTGCCGAACTCATGGCCCAGGCCGACGTGCTCGATCGCGTCGGCGACACGCTCGGCATGCTCGGCCTGGGCGTGCCGCGGCGCGTGGTCACCGAACAGCGCAAGGTCGTCGAGGAGATGGCGAACAAGTCGCG
>DATIVQ010000022.1:0-1638 GCA_035465735.1 Rudaea sp. | reverse complement strand
TTCGATGTCGCGCAGGGTCATGTCGAGCATCAGGCCGATGCGCGAGGGCAGCGACTTCAGGAACCAGATGTGCGCGACCGGCGAGGCCAGGTCGATGTGGCCCATGCGTTCGCGGCGCACCTTGGTCAGGGTGACTTCGGTTCCACACTTCTCGCAGACCACGCCACGGTGCTTCATGCGCTTGTACTTGCCGCACAGGCACTCGTAGTCCTTGACCGGACCGAAGATCGCCGCGCAGAACAGGCCATCGCGTTCCGGCTTGAACGTGCGGTAGTTGATCGTTTCGGGCTTCTTCACCTCGCCGAAGGACCACGAGCGGATCAGTTCCGGCGAAGCCAGCGCGATCTTGATCGAGTCGAAATCGAGCGACTGGCGGGTCTGGTTGAACAGGTTCAGCAGGTCTTTCATTTTGCGTTCTCCAATTCGGAGGGATTCATGCGATGGCGGGCAAACTCGGGTTCCGGAATCGCGCTTCAGCGCTCTTCCAGTTCCATGTTGATCGCCAGCGAACGGATCTCCTTGACCAGCACGTTGAACGACTCGGGCATGCCCGCGGCCATTTCGTGCTCGCCGTCGACGATGTTCTTGTACATCTGGTTGCGTCCCGGCACGTCGTCCGACTTGACCGTGAGCATTTCCTGCAGCGTGTACGCCGCGCCGTAGGCTTCCAGTGCCCAGACTTCCATTTCGCCAAATCGTTGCCCGCCGAACTGCGCCTTGCCACCCAGCGGCTGCTGGGTAACGAGCGAGTACGGGCCGGTCGAGCGCGCGTGCATCTTGTCGTCGACCAGGTGGTTGAGCTTGAGCATGTGCATGTAGCCCACCGTCACCTTGCGGTCGAACGCTTCGCCGCTGCGGCCGTCGTACAGCGTGGTCTGGCCCGATTCTGGCAACTCGGCGAGCTTGAGCATGGCCTTGATCTCGGCTTCGTGCGCGCCGTCGAACACCGGCGTCGCCATCGGCACGCCGGCCGACAGGTTGCGCGCCAGGGCGAGGATTTCCTCGTCGCTGAGTTCGCGCAGCTTGACGCGGTCGCCGAACACGTCCTTGTCGTGGTTATAGATCTCGTCGAGGAACTTGCGCAACGACGCGGCTTTTTCGCGCGCTTCGAGCATGCGCTGGATCTTCTCGCCGAGGCCGCGCGCGGCCCAGCCCAGATGCACTTCGAGAATCTGGCCGATGTTCATGCGCGAGGGCACGCCGAGCGGATTGAGCACGATGTCGATCGGCTGACCGTTCGCCATGTACGGCATGTCCTCGACCGGACGGATCATCGACACCACGCCCTTGTTGCCGTGGCGGCCGGCCATCTTGTCGCCCGGCTGGATGCGGCGCTTGACGGCAAGGTATACCTTTACCATTTTCAGCACGCCGGGGGCGAGGTCGTCGCCCGAGGTGATCTTGGCCTGCTTGTCCTTGAACTTCTTGTCGAACTCGGACTTGTGGCGCTTGATCTGCTCCTGCGCCTTCTCCAGCAGCTCAGCCACGTCCTCGTTCTTCATGCGCAGGGCGAACCACTCGTCCTTCTTGAGCGAGTCGAGGTAATCGTTCGTGACCGTTGCGCCTTTCTTGAGGCCGTGCGCGCCGCCGTTGGCGACCTTGCCCACGAGCTGATCGCGCAGGCGGGCGAAGATCGCG
>DATIVQ010000021.1:0-5436 GCA_035465735.1 Rudaea sp. | reverse complement strand
TCGCTCAGCGATTACAGCAGCGTGGTCCCACCCGATCCCATCCCGAACTCGGAAGTGAAACGCGCCCGCGCCGATGGTAGTGTGGCTTAAGCCATGTGAGAGTAGGTCATCGCTGAGCACTTCTTCCAACCCCCAGGCCTCTTCCCCTGGGGGTTTTTGTTTGCGCATGCCGATATACTCGCGTCTGCCGGATCGTGAACCCCCAGCAAGATGCCGAAAAGACGATTGCCTTCAGCGAATGAAACACGATCGATCGTCGTCTGCCTGGTCACTGTCACTGCCGGACTCCTGGTGGCTGGCTTTGGTCCGAGTGCCGCGTCGCTACCGGCACTGTTGATCGCCGATTCGGCATGCCTGTTGCTTGTCGCTTATGCTGCGCGGTTGCGCCGTGACCGTGACTGGCGCAGCGCTGTGCACGGCGCGACCGCGTACTTGATCATGTTGTCAGCCTACGCCGCCGTTGGCGCCATGTTGGTGAGCTCCCCGATGCATTGGCTGCGCCGCGACGCTTCGCTCGGCGTTGCGCTGGCCATTTCTGCCGCCGCCGTACTTGCCCTGCTGGTGCTCTGGCGTCCGTGGCCCGCATTCGGTCTGGCGGGAATGGATACGCGATACTGGCGCTGCAAGCCCTTGGGCGGGGCGCGAAAACCGCTCGGATACCTGGCGGCCGCCTGGAAACTTACCGCGGACAATGAGATCTTCTTCGGTCGCGGATTGCTTGCGTCGCTTGCGTTATTCGCATTGACGCAAGGGGCCCTCATGCTGTCGGGAATTGGCGTGCCGGTGGCGCCGGGTTCGCGCCTGGTGATGCTTGCCGTCTACGCTGTGTTCGCGTTGCCGCTGACCTGGGCCGTCGTGCAAAGTACTGCCATGGCTTTGCTCGTCGATCGCCGCCGCTTGCGCGCCGAGCGCGAGCTGTTCGCGAATGCACTTGCACACTCCGCACCGGCATGCGCGGAACCGCTCCCCGAAAACGCGGCTGTCGAACTCGGCGCCGGCGATCTTGATGCCATGCTCTTGCGCTGCGTGCGGGCAGGACAGACACAATTGGCGCTGGCCGCACTCAACCATGGCGCGGATCCGAATTGCGTTCCGCCAGGCGACGACCGCGACCAGCGCAGTGCGCTCGTAATGGCGACGCTCAATCCCGATATCCGCCTTCTTCGCGGCTTCATCGCCAGGGGAGCGGATTTGCAACGCGTGCACGCCGGGTTGCCGATACTGATCGCAGCGACGCGCGATAGTCGGGAAGGGCGCCATGAGGCGGTGATGACCCTGCTGACCAACGGCGCCGATGCGAATTGCACTGACGCCGAAGGCAATACGCCATTGCACTATGCCGCGTTGTCGAGCAGTCCGATTCCGGCCGCCTTGCTCTGCGACGCAGGTGCGCGGATCGATGCGATCAACCGCGCTGGTGAAACGCCGCTCGTGGTCGCTTGCGCAGCCGCAAATTGGGAACTGATGCGGTTTTTGCTCGAGCGTGGCGCGAGGCCCGACCTGCCGTCTGCGCAACCGACCTTGATCGCTGCGGCGTCGATCGAGGATGACGATGCGGAAGGCGTCAAGGTGCTGCTCAAGCGCAAGGTCCGGGTGGATGCGCGCGATGCCTTGCAGCGCACCGCCTTGATGACGGCCGCACTGTACGGACACACGGCGATCGCACGCGTCCTGCTCGCTGCCGGCGCGCAGGTCGATGCTGTGGACGCGCACGGTACGACGGCTCTGATGGAGGCGGCACGCGCAGATGCGCATGCCGTGATCGACCTGCTGGTGTCGGTGCGGCCGTCGCCGGATGCGGTCGACCATGCCGGGCGCAGCGCACTGACGATCGCCGCGCAGTCGTTACGCGCCGGTGAAGAAACCGTGCGCCGCCTGCTTGCGCTCGGAATTTCGCGCCAGCTCGCGACAAGGGACGGCCGGCGCGCGGTGGATTTCGCCGCTGCGGCCGGACGCTGGAACATCGTCGCCCTGATCGATCCCGAGTATCCGCGGCCGGCGCATCTGCAGGCCGACAAACCCGTACCGGCGAAGGAAGACGCGGATACGCCCGACCATCTCCTCGACGCGCTGCGCTTCGGGCACTGGCAGATCGTGGAGTCATTCGCCGGCGATGTCCGCAGCTGGCCGCAGCGCACGTTGGCGCACATGTTCGTCGAACTGATCGAGCATTCCGATCCCGCGTCGCGTCGCTGGCTGCTAAATCATGGACTCGACGCGAACGCGAATCAGGACGGCATGCCGTTGCTGCAGCATGCGCTGGAGCAATCGGCAAAGACGCTGGCGGCCGTGAACGACATCGTCGATGCCGGCGCGCAAGTGACAGGCGGCGATGTATTGACGCAAATCTGCGTCGCCGCCGCTGCAGCCGGTCCCTCAGCGGCCGATCTGGAAGCGGTTGCACTACGCTTGCTGGAATGCGGTGCAGAGAAATTCCGTGTCGACGGTGACGGACGCACGCCGCTGGCGCAGGCAGCGGCAAACGGCTGGTTGCGGTTGAGTGAAGCGCTGCTGGCACAAGGCGCCGACCCGCAGGCGCGCGACCGGCACGGCCGCACGCCGCTGTTCGCCGCGTTGTCCGCACCGGAAACGGCCCGCGCGGGACTGGTCAAGTCCCTGCTGCGCGCGGGTGCGGATCCGGAAGTGCGTGCGGCCAACAACGAAACGCCACTGGGACTCACCCTGGCGCGCGGGCCGACCACGGTCCAACGCTGGTTGAATTGGACAGGCTGGAAATTGCCGTGCCGGCCATTGCGCGCGACCGATGTGATTGCCGCGGCTGCCGTCGGCGATGCCGACGCCGTCGGCAAATTGCTTGAACTCGGGTTGCCCGTGGATGCGGTCGACGGTTTCGGCGCGACCCCGTTGTTGCATGCCGCGGGTCAAGGACACGGGGACGTGGTGACGCTGCTGCTCGATCAAGGCGCGAACCCGGCGCATGCAGCCAAGGATGGCGCGACGGCGTTAAGCGCGGCGGTGGCCGCGCGCCAATGGGGTGTCGTCGATCTGCTTGTCGGGCGCGGCGTCGCGATCGATCAGCGCCTGGCCGGCGGCGGTACGGCGCTGATGGCGGCGGCCGGTCGCGGCGACGTGGAAATTGTCGGTATCCTGCTCGCGCACGGCGCTCAGGCCGATGCCGCCGACGATTACGGCATGGGCGCCCTGCACGCGGTTGCGCAATTCGCGTTCGCCGGCGGCGATGCGCAGAAGGCGCGCCGTGTGTTCGAAGCCTTGCTGGATGCCGGTGCGTCGATCGATGCGCGCAATGCCGACGGCCAATCCGCACTGCTGATATTGCTCGGCGCGCGCGCGCAGCCGCGCAGCGGCGCCGACCAGAAAGTGTTGCTCGGCTTGTTCGAGATGCTGCACGAACGCGGCGCGCGCATCGATGTGCAGGACGAACGCGGCGTCGGCCCGTTGCATGCTTGCGCGATGCACGGCTTGTTGTTGCCCGCCCGCTCCCTGCTCGCGGCAGGCGCGAACCGTACATGCCGCGATCTGCTCGAGCGCACACCGCGTGAAGTTGCCCACCTGCTCGGTTTCATCGACGTCGCCGCCGAACTCGGCGACGAGCGCAGCCGACGTCAGGTGGTCTGAATTCCGATCGGCAGGCTACTTCCTTGGCGCTGTCGCATCGGAGCGATCCGCCTCGAACAGCCGCTGCAGATCAATAAGCGCATCCTTGCTCGACTGCATCAACGCGGCCTCGTCGTCGTAGACCAGGTACTGCGTCTTGAGCACGCTCGCGTCGTGACGTCGGAAGGTCTCGACGCGTTCAGTGGCAAAGGCGGGATCGAAGCCTAATTCGATCAGCACGCGGCGCGTCATCTCCAGGCTCGAGTACAGGGTCTCGCGTACCACGTCGTCGTCGGCGATGCTCATGTCCATCAAGCGGAACGCATGCTGGCGGTTGCGCGCACGAGCGACGATTTTCAAATGCGGGAATGCGCGCTTGACCATGCGCGCGGTGCGCAGGTTCGCTTCGGGATCGTCGGTGGCGAGGACGAAGATTTCCGCCTTGTCCGCGCCGGCGGCGCGCAGCAGCTCGGGGCGGGCGGGATCGCCGAAATAGATGTGGCTGCCGAAGCGGCGCGAGAAATCCACCTGTTCGGCCGAAGTTTCCAGCGCGGTGAATGCGATGCGCTGGGCGCGCAGGATGCGCGACACGATCTGGCCCATGCGGCCGTAGCCGGCGATGATCACGCGCGGATGCTCGTCGGCGATGGCATCGAACGCCGGCGGCTCGGGCAACTGGCGCGAGGCCAGCCAGCGCGATACCGCGATCAGCGACAGCGGCGTCAGCGCCATCGACAGCGTGACCGCGACGACCAGCGCGTCGCGTTGCGCGGGCACGAGCAATCCGTGCTGCGACGCCAGATCGAACACGACAAAGGCGAATTCGCCGCCGCCGGCCATGATCGTCGCCAGGCGCAGGCCGTCTGCGAAATCAAGCTTGCCCGACAATTTGCCGAGTGTGAGCAGGACCGCCGATTTGACAAACAGCAAGGCGGCCACGATCGTGGCGATCTGCAACGGTTCGCGCCGGATCAAGCCCAGATCCAGCGACACGCCGACGCTCAGGAAAAACAAGCCGAGCAGCAGGCCCTTGAACGGTTCGATCTGCGCTTCGATCTCGTGGCGGTATTCGGAATCGGCGAGCAGCACGCCGGCGAGGAACGCGCCGAGCGACATCTGCATGCCGGCCAGTTGCATGAGCCAGGCGACGCCGAGTACAACCAGCAGCGCTGTCGCGGTGAAAACCTCGGAGATGCGCAGGCCGGCGACGGTACGAAATACCGGGCGCAGCAACCAGCGGCCACCGATCACGATGGCGGCGATCACGGCGATCATTTTCGCCACGGTCAGGCCTTCGGCTGCGGGCGAGGCCGCGAGCGCATGCGTACCGAGCAGCGGAATAACTGCGAGAATCGGAATTGCCGCCAAATCCTGGAACAGCAGGATCGCAAAGGCGAGGCGGCCATGCGCGCTGGCCAACTCCTTGCGTTCGGCCAGGATCTGCAAGCCGAGCGCGGTCGACGACAGCGCCAGGCCGAGGCCGACGATCAGCGCGCCGTTGCGCTGCACGCCCAGCAGCCATGCCGCGCCGCCGAGCAACAGCGCCGATGCCGCAACCTGCGCGGCGCCCGCGCCGAACACTGCGCGTCGCATCACCCATAACCGCTGCGGTGAAAGCTCCAGGCCGATAATGAACAGCAGGAAGATCACGCCGAGATCGGAAAATTGCGTGGCCTGGCTCATGTCCGGCGTGAGCCCGAGCAAGTGCGGGCCGATCACGGCGCCGGCGGCCAGATAGCCGAGCACCGCACCCAATCCCGCGCGCCGCGAAACCGACACCGCGAGCACCGCGGCGGCGAGGAACATCACGGCGTATTGCAGGAAGTGCGGAGTTTCCACGAGGGTATCCGTTGGCGTCAC
>DATIVQ010000020.1:0-3161 GCA_035465735.1 Rudaea sp. | reverse complement strand
GACCACGCGGATGCCGAGCTTGCCCTCGGTCGCCTCATTGGCCTGCTTGCGCACGTTCTCGGTGATGTCCGAGCGCGCGTTCGCGATCAGGTCGTTGAGCGTGCGCGCGGTGAATTCGAAGCGCAGCGCGTCCTTGATGATTGGCGCCAGGCGCTGGTTGGCCAGCGTCTGCATCTCGTCCGCGCCAAACGAGCGGTAATACGCGGCCGGATCGGCAATGCGCCACTTCACGTAGAAATCGACGTTGACCGCTTTTTTCTCGGACGTGAAGTAACGCTCCGGCTGCGCTTCCAGATTCAGGATGCGGCGATCGTAGCGCACCACCTGCTGGACCAGCGGCAGCTTGAAATGCAGCCCGGGCTTGTATTCCGTGGCAGTGCTGCCGGCGCCTTCGATGCGGCCGAATTGCAGCACCAGGGCGCTCTGGCCTGCCGGCACGATGAACGCGCTGTTGGCGATCAGCACGACCAGCAACAAGGCGATGATGGGAGGCAGGAGTCTCATTGGCTGTTCTCCTTGCCGGTTTTCTTGGCATCGTCCGCCATCGTTGCCGCTGTACCCGCAGCGGCGTCAATTTCGGACTTGAGCTTGTCCAACGGCAGGTAGATCAGGTTCTTGCCGTTGCCGGAATCGATGACCTTGAGATTGCCGCTCATCACGTCCTGCATCGTTTCCAGGTACAGGCGCTTGCGCGTGACTTCCGGCGCCGCCTTGTACTGGGCGTCGACCAGCGAGAAACGCTGCGCGTCGCCGGTCGCGGTGGCGATCTGCGCGGCCTTGTAGCCTTCGGCGGCGGCGCGGATGCGCGCCGCTTCCCCGCGCGCCAGCGGTACCGCCTTGGCCGCGTAGCCCTGCGCCTCGTTGATGAACTGCTGCTGGTTGTTGCCGGCGTTGTTGGCGTCGTCAAAGGCCTCTTTCACTTCCGGCGGCGGCAGGATTTTCTGGAAATTGATCTCGGTGACGAACAGGCCGACGCCGTAGCCATCCAGGGTCTGCTGAAGCAGTTTCTTGGTTTCACCGACGACTTCGGAGCCGTGCCCGGACAGGATCGTGTCCATCAGACTGCGGCCGATCACCTGGCGCACCGCGCTCTCGGCCGCCTGCTTGAGCGTTTCGTCGGGCTGATTGGCAGCGAACAGGTATTTCTCGGCATCGGTGACCTGGTACTGCACGTTGAAATCGACCAGCACGATGTTTTCGTCCTTGGTCAGCATGCGCACTTCGTCGGAAACCGAGCGCACGTTGGTCGCATCCACGCGGATCACGCGCTCGACCGGCGCCGGCCATTTCAGATTCAGGCCGCTGGTCATCACCCGGTTGAATTGGCCGAAGCGCAGCACCACGCCGATCTGGCGCGCGTCGATCACCGTCCACGAATCCAGCGCCAGCCAGCCGACGACCAGCGCCAGCACGATCAGGGCGATGCCGCCCGAACCGCCGCCAACACCACTGCTGCCGCCACGGAACAAACGGTTGAAACCGTCACGCAAGCGCTTTAGCAAAGCGTCGACATCGGGCGGCTTGCCTTGCCAGGGATCGCGTTTGCCGCCGCCACTTCCAGGTTCGTTCCAGGCCATTGCACCCTCAAACAGTCGCCGTCTCAGGATTGTAGGAAGCCGTATCCGGTGCGGCAAGCGCCTCGCGCAACCAGTCGCCCTCGCCTGCGGGCAGGCCGAACAAGGGTTCGAGCAGTGCGCGTGGCGCGTCGATCTCGATTTCCCAGCCGTTGTCATCATGGCGTTCGTTCGCCACCAGCCCTTGCGCGAACAGGCGCGCACGCAGGCGCCCTGCCACGACCGGCAGATGCAGCCAGCGGTGCACACGCTCCACTTGCAGCGCGCGCGCGATCGTGTCGCGCAACAAATCCAGTCCGACCGCATGCGTAGCCGAAACCCAGACTCGCGGCAGCTTGCCGCCGTCGAGGATTTCTGCCCGAGGCTCAGGCATTCCCTCGCCGTTCGCCAATCTATCCAGTTTATTGAAGACCAGGATCTGCGGCACGTCCTGCGCGCCGATCTCGGCGAGCACGCGTTCGACTTCCTCGATGCGCTGGTCGCGCTCCGGGTCGGCGCAATCCACCACATGCAGGAGCAGGTCCGCGTCGCGGGTTTCGGCGAGCGTCGACTTGAACGCGGCGACGAGATCGTGCGGCAGGTCGCGGATGAAGCCGACCGTATCGGCAAGCACGAACGGCCCGCAATTCAGGCCGTCGATGCGGCGCAGGGTCGGATCGAGCGTGGCGAACAGCTTGTCCGCCGCATACACGCCGGCGCCGGTCAGTGCGTTGAACAGGGTGGATTTGCCCGCGTTCGTGTAGCCGACCAGCGACACCAGCGGCAGCGCGTTGCGCTCGCGCGCGCGGCGCGCGGTGCTGCGTTGCGTTTCGACTTTTTCGAGGCGCTGGCTGAGCTGCTTGACGCGCGCGGCGAGCAGGCGACGATCGAGTTCGAGCTGGGTCTCGCCGGGACCGCGCAAGCCGATCGCGCCGCCGCGCTGGCGCTCCAGATGCGTCCAGCCGCGCACCAGGCGCGTGGACATGTGCTTGAGCTGCGCCAGCTCGACCTGCAACTTGCCCTCGTGCGAGCGTGCGCGCTGGGCGAAGATGTCGAGGATGAGGCCGGTGCGATCGACCACGCGGCATTGCGTGAACTGCTCAAGGTTGCGCTCCTGCACCGGCGAGAGCGCGTGGTTGACCAGGATCAGGTCGGCGTTCTCGCCCAGCTTGAGCGCCCTGACTTCCTCGGCCTTGCCGCTGCCGATGAAGAATTTCGGATTCGGCCGTTCGATGCGCGCGTTCAGCGTGCCCACGACGCTGGCGCCGGCCGAACGCGCCAGTTCGCGGAATTCGGACAGCGCGTCCGGATCGTTCTCGCCCACCCATTGCGGCTGCACCAGCAGCGCGCGTTCACCCTTGCGGGAGCGTTCGAACAGGGTTTGCGACAAATCAGCTCTCGACGGTTTCGACGGCCGCAGCGTGGGCGTGCTCTTCGTGCTCGGCGCCAACGCGAACGTTGCGGCTGGGCACGATCGTGGAAATGGCGTGCTTGTAGACCATCTGACTGACCGTATTGCGCAACAGCACGACGAACTGGTCGAAGGATTCCACCGTTCCCTGCAGCTTGATGCCGTTCACGAGGTAAATAGACACCGGGATGCGCTCG
>DATIVQ010000019.1:0-4456 GCA_035465735.1 Rudaea sp. | reverse complement strand
CCCACGGGCTTGAAGTGGAGCTTCATGCCCAAGGGCAACATGCAAAAGTATATTTTGTGCAACTCGGATGAATCCGAGCCGGGTACCTGCAAGGATCGCGACATCCTGCGCTACAACCCGCACGCGGTACTCGAAGGCCTGGCCATCGCCTGCTATGCGACCGGTTCGACCGTCGCCTACAACTACCTGCGCGGCGAGTTCCACCATGAGCCGTTCGAGCACTGCGAAGAAGCGCTGAAGGAGGCCTATGCCGCCGGACTGCTCGGCAAGGATATCCAGGGCAGCGGCATCGACGTGGACATCCACAATGCGCTCGGTGCCGGTGCCTACATCTGCGGCGAGGAAACCGCGCTGATGGAGTCGCTCGAAGGCAAGAAGGGCCTGCCGCGCTTCAAGCCGCCGTTCCCGGCCGGATTCGGCTTGTACGGTAAGCCGACCACGATCAACAACACCGAAACCTATGCGTCGGTGCCGGCGATATTGCGCCGCGGGGCCGAATGGTTTCTCGCACAGGGCAAGCCGAACAACGGCGGCCCGAAGATCTTTTCCGTGTCCGGCCACGTCAACAAGCCAGGCAACTACGAAATCAAGCTCGGCACGCCATTCGCCGATCTGCTCGCCATGGCCGGCGGCGTGCGCAACGGCCACAAGTTGAAGGCAGTCATTCCGGGCGGCTCGTCGATGCCGGTGCTGCCGGCCGAGACGATGATGGCGTTGACGATGGACTACGACGCGATCCAGAAGGCCGGATCGGGCCTGGGTTCCGGCGCCGTCATTGTGATGGACGAGACCACCTGCATGGTGCGCGCTTGCCAGCGCATTTCGCGGTTCTACTTTGCCGAATCCTGTGGCCAGTGCACGCCCTGCCGCGAAGGCACCGGCTGGATGTACCGTGTGCTCACACGCATTGTTGAAGGCCACGCCACGATGGAAGACGTCTCGATGCTCAAGCAGGCCGCCGGCCAGATCGAAGGCCACACCATCTGCGCGTTCGGCGAGGCCGCGGCGTGGCCGGTGCAGGGCATGCTGCGGCATTTCTGGAACGAGTTCGAATATTTCATCGCGAACAAGCGCAGCATCGTGGATGTACAACTCGGAGTCGCCGCATGAGTGCGCAACCAACCGCACCGAACGTTGCTCCCGACTTGGTCAACATCGAGATCGACGGCAAGCCGCTCAAGGTGCCGAAGAACTCGATGATCATCCAGGCTGCCGATGCGGCCGGGATTCCGATCCCGCGTTTTTGCTACCACAAGAAGCTGCCCATCGCGGCGAACTGCCGCATGTGCATGGTCGAGACCGAGATGAACGGAAAGGCCTCGCCCAAACCCGCGCCGGCTTGCGCCACGCCGGTGATGGAAGGCATGAAGGTCAACACCCAATCGATGCGCGCACTGTCCGGCCAGCGCAACGCGATGGAATTCCTGCTCATCAATCACCCACTGGATTGCCCGATCTGCGATCAGGGCGGCGAGTGCGAGCTGCAGGACCTGTCGCTCGGCTACGGGCGCTCGGTGTCGCGCTTCGCCGAACGCAAGCGCACGGTGGCGGACGAGGATCTCGGCCCGCTGATCTCCACCGAAATGACGCGCTGCATCCATTGCACGCGCTGCATCCGCGTCATGACCGAAATTGCCGGTTCGCCTGAACTCGGCGGCATGAACCGCGGCGAGCACCTGGAGATCGGCACCTATATCGGCAAGACCATCGAATCCGAACTCGGCGGCAACATCATCGACGTGTGTCCGGTCGGTGCGCTGACCAACAAGGTGTTCCGCTTCAAGGCGCGCGCTTGGGAACTGATCGCACGCGAATCCATCGGTTATCACGACGCACTCGGTTCCAACCTGTGGCTGCACACGCGCCGCGGCGAAGTGTTGCGCACGGTACCGCGCGACAACGAGGCCATCAATGAATGCTGGCTGTCCGACCGCGACCGCTATTCGCATCAGGGTCTGTATGCGGCGGACCGCGCGACCAAGCCGATGGTGCGCAGGAACGGCGAACTGATCGAAGTCCCGTGGGACGAGGCCATCGCCTTCGTCGCCGACGGACTGAAGAAATCCAACGGGGATTTGGGCGCCCTGGTCGCGCCGCTGGCATCGAGCGAAGAAGGATTCCTGCTCGCGCAGATCCTGCGCGCGCTCGGCAGCGACAGCATCGACCATCGACTGCGCACGCTGGACTTCGCCGACGGCGCGCCGGTCGCGGCGTTCGACATGCCGGTGGCCGACATCGAAAAGGCGCGCGCGATCGCGCTGATCGGCTGCAATCCGCGCCATGAGATGCCGCTGCTCGCGCACCGCATCCGCAAGGCGTGGAAGGCTGGCGCCAAGGTTTACGCGATCAATCCGCTGGATTTCGAATTGAATTTCGACCTCGCCGGCAAGACGATTGTCACGCCGGCCGGGATGGTGGATGCGTTGCTCAAACTCGCCAAGGCCGCGAACGATGCCGGGCATCTGCCGGAATCGCACGAGTTGGCGCAGCTCATTTCCGGAGTCCAGGCGGACGACGCGGCACGCGCACTGTTCAAGGCGCTTGCCGACGCGTCGGCCAAGGTGCTCATCCTCGGCGAATCCGCCGTGCAGCATCCGCAGGCGTCGCTGTTGCGCGCGGCGGCGCGCTTCGTGGCCAAGCACGCGGGCTGTGCCTACAACGAAATTCCTTCCGGTGCAAACGACCTCGGCCTCGCACGTGCTGGCGCGCAGCCGCGGGGGCAGGGCAAAAGCGCCGCCGCGATGCTGGCGCAGCCGCCCAAGTGCCTCGTGGTGTATCAGGCCGGGTCGCAGGATACGTCCTCGTCCGCCGCTTTCGATTCGGCGCGCAGCAACGCGCAGTTCTGCGTCTACGTCGGTTCCTACGCCTGCAACGGCGTCAAGCGCACCGCACATGCGGTGTTGCCGATCGGCCTGCCGCCCGAATCCGACGGCAGCTATGTCAATGTCGACGGCGTCGTTCAGACGCTTGCGGTGGGAGCGAAATTGCCGGGCGATGCGCGGCCGGGCTGGAAAGTCCTGCGTGCGCTCGGCGCGGCGCTGGGCGTGGCCGGGTTCGATTTCACCGAATTTGCACAGCTGCGCGATCTGGTTGCGCCGAGCCTCCGCACCGGAGCCGCAAACCCGCTTTCCGGGAAATTGGCGCAGCGTCCGGCGGCGGCATCGGGTCTCACGCGCATCGCCACTGTACCGATGTATCGCTCCGATCAGGTGTTGCGCCGCTGCCCGGCGCTGCAGGCGCATCCGTTGACTGGCAAGGCCGCGCTTGCGCTCAATCCCGAAGACGCGCTGGCGCTGGGTCTTGCCAATGACGCATCCGCGAAAATATCGGACAACGGTGCGGAAGCCGTGTTGCCGGTGATCGTGTCACGCAGGGTGCCCAAGGGGGCGGCGTGGATCGAATCCGCCTGGCCGGAAACGCGCGCGCTGCCGCCGATGGGCGCGGCATTGACGGTGACGAGGACTTGAGCGTGTTCGATCCCGTACGCAATTTCTTCCTTGGTTACGGCGATCCCGGCCTCGTCGTCTGGCTGGTGATCCTGATCCTGTGTATCGCCGTGCCGGTGATTCTCGCCGTCGCGTTCTACGTCTGGTGGGAGCGCAAGGTTCTGGGCTGGATGCACGTGCGCATGGGTCCGAACAGCGTGGGTCCGGCCGGATTGGCGCAGACCTTCGCCGACGTCTTCAAACTGCTGTTCAAGGAATACCTGCTGCCGGCCAAGGCGAGCAAGCTGCTGTTCGTGCTCGCGCCGCTGATCTCCTTGACGCCTGCACTCGCGGCCTGGGCGGTGATTCCGTTCGACCAGAAAGCCGTGTTGGCGAACGTCAACGCCGGGCTGCTGTTCCTGCTCGCGATGACCTCGATGGGCGTCTACGGCATCATCCTCGCCGGCTGGTCGTCGAATTCGAAATACGCCTTCCTCGGCGCCATGCGCTCGGCCGCCCAGGTCGTCAGCTACGAGATCGCGATGGGCATGTGCCTTGTCGGCGTGCTGATCTGTGCCGGCAGCCTGAACATGAGCGACATCGTGCGTGCGCAAACCGCGCATGGCGCGGCGAGCTGGTTCTTCATCCCGCTGCTGCCGCTGTTCGTGATCTATTTCGTGTCGGGCGTGGCGGAAACCAACCGCGCGCCGTTCGACGTGGCCGAAGGCGAATCGGAAATCGTCGCCGGCTTCCACGTCGAGTATTCCGGTGCGCCGTTCGCAGTGTTCTTCCTCACCGAATACGCGAACATGATCCTGATTTCCTTCCTCGCCGCAGTACTGTTCCTGGGCGGATGGGGTGCGCCGTTCCCCGAATCCTGGGGAGTGCCGCTGCTGAGTTGGCCGGGCTGGTGGTGGCTGTTCGCGAAGGTCTTCCTGTTCGCATTCATGTACCTGTGGTTCCGCGCCGCGTTCCCGCGCTACCGCTACGACCAGATCATGCGGCTGGGCTGGAAGGTGTTCATCCCGATC
>DATIVQ010000018.1:0-11826 GCA_035465735.1 Rudaea sp. | reverse complement strand
CGGTTTGATTTCGGCGGGCTTGGCGGGCGCCGCCGCAACGACGGCCGGCTTGGCCGCAGAGGCGGCTTCCAGGTGCTTGAGCTTGTTCTGCAGTTCGGCGATTTCGTTCTGCTTGAGCGTCAACAGACGCTTGTTGTCGCCATCGATCTTTTCCAGATCCTTGACCCGCGATTTCAACTCGCCGACTTCCTGCTCGCGACTGGCGAGCGCTTCCTTGGTGCGCGCAAGATCCGCCGCGACCTGCGCATTGCCGGTGCCGGCGGCGGCACCCGGATGGTCGCTGGAAACCTGTTTGCCTTTGCCGGCGCCCGGAGGCACCAGGGCCAGATGCGAACCGCCGGCGGCGGCCGCTTCCTTGTGCGCCCGAGATGGTGCCGTTTCGGATTTCGGCGCCCCGGTCTTGGCGACGAGCGTGGGCTTGGAAACCGGTGCATTCGATGCCCAAGCCTGATTCTGATCGCGCACGGCCGCGGCGACGGCAGCAGCCGAACCGCCAGCCTTGATTTCGTCTGCCGAGGGGATGCGCAGGATGGCACCGCGCTTGAGCGCATTGATGTTGTCGCGATAAAACGCCTTGGGATTGGCCTTGAGCAGCGCCAGCATCATCGCATCGAGATTGGTCTTGTCGTCCGGACGCGTCGCCCCTGCGATTTCGGAAAGCGTTTCGCCGGCGGCAACCGGACCGTACTCGCCGGCTCCGGCCGCATGCGGCGCCGGCGCGGGTTTTTCCGCCGCGGGTTTGGGCGCGGGCCTGGCTTGCGCCGGCTTGGCCTGCGCAGTTTCCGCGCGCGGCGGCTTGACGGGCGCCGTCTTCGGCGCGGCGTGTTCGTGTTCGGGCCGCAAGGGCTGCGGCTTGGCGCGCGGCGCCTCGTGCGCCGGACTCAGTGCGGCCGCACCCGCGGCCGGCGCCGTCACCGGCGGATCGAGCAGCACGGTGTATTCGCGCAACAGCTTGCCCTTCGGCCAATTCGCGACGATCAGGAAATCGACCAATGGCTCGCGCACGATGTCCTTGGTGCTTACCTTGATCACGGTCTGCCCATGTTCGGTGCCGACCGAGAACTCCAGCGGCACGTCCACGCGCGAGCGGTCGAGGCCAACGCGCTGGAAATCTTCGGCGCTGGCGAGAGAAACTTCCAGGCCACTGGCTTCGGCCGGCGAATCGGCAATGACGGGGATCACCGCTTCGAGCGGCTGGTTGAGCCTGGATCTGACCTGGATCGTTCCGAGGCCAAGAGCGAATGCATTGCCGCCGGTGAGCGCCAGAGCGATGGCAAGCGACAGTTTTGCAGGTCCTTTCATAAGGTATTTCCCCTACGCCATTTGCATGCGGCCGGCACTATGGCCAACTCGACCCGAACCTCGAAAACTCCTTATAACACAAACGTAACTATTGGGAAACTCTGGACAAGTTCACAATTTCGCCAAGTCACGCTCGACTCGGCGAAATTGTACAAGCGTTTGATTCGCTTACGCGTTTCAGACGAAGTCGCGAACCAGAATCTCGCCGATCTGCACGGCATTGAGGGCCGCGCCCTTGCGGATGTTGTCAGCCACGATCCACAGGTCGAGGCCGCGCGGATGCGAAATGTCCTCGCGGATGCGGCCCACGCTGACCGCGTCCTTGCCGGCGGCATCGCTGACCGGCGTGGGATATCCGCCCGCCTCGCGGCGGTCGACCACGCTCACGCCCGGCGCCTTTTCCAGCAGGGCACGGGCCTGCGCCGCGGTGATTTTCTCGCGCGTCTCGATGTGCACCGCCTCGGCGTGGCCGTAGAACACCGGCACGCGCACGGCCGTCGGATTCACCTCGATGGCCGTGTCGCCGAGAATCTTGCGCGTCTCCCACACCATCTTCATTTCTTCCTTCGTGTAGCCGTTGTCCTGGAAGTCGTCGATGTGCGGGATCACGTTGAACGCGATCTGCTTGCTGAATTTCGCTGGCGCGATTTCCTTGAAACTCAAAAGTGCCGCGGTCTGCCTGGCGAGTTCTTCCATGCCCGACCGACCGGCCCCCGAGACCGATTGATACGTTGCCACGTTGATGCGCGTAATGCCGGCCGCGCGATGGATCGGCGCCAGCGCGACCAGCATCTGCATGGTCGAGCAATTCGGATTGGCGATGATGCCGCGGTTCGTGTACTGCGCGACCGCTTCCGGATTTACCTCGCTCACGACCAGCGGGATGTCGTCCTGGTAGCGGAATTCGGACGTGTTGTCGATGACCACGGCCCCGGCGGCCGCCGCGCGTGGCGCGTGTTCGCGCGAGACCTTCCCTCCGGCCGAGAAGAACGCGATGTCGACGCCGGAAAAATCGTAGTCGGCAAGATTTTGCACGGTCATCTGCTTGCCTGCGAACTCCACCTTGCCGCCGGCCGAACGCTCGCTCGCGAGCGGAACAAACTCGGAAACCGGAAACTTGCGCTCCGCGAGGATCGAAAGCAGGGCCTCGCCCACGGCGCCGGTTGCTCCGGCCATGGCTACCTTGTAGGTCTTCGTCATTGCTCTTTGCTTCCGGGAATTTTCGGTTCGACAGCGCCGACGTCGCCACACTGAGCGCGCTGGCGCAAGGCCTGGTCCATCAGCACCAGCGCCACCATCGCCTCCGCGATCGGCGTGGCGCGGATGCCGACGCAAGGATCGTGGCGGCCCTTGGTGCGCACCTCCACGGCCTCGCCGCGCAGGTTCACGCTGCGGCCGGGAATCAGGATGCTGGACGCCGGCTTGAGCGCGATCGAGGCGACGACCGCCTGGCCGGTCGAGATGCCACCGAGGATACCGCCTGCGTGATTGGACGCAAAGCCGTCCAAATCAATTTCATCGCGATGCTCGCTCCCGCGCTGCGCGACGACGCCGAATCCGGCACCGATTTCCACGCCCTTGACCGCGTTGATCGACATCAGCGCGGCCGCGAGTTCGCCGTCGAGCTTGCCGTAGATCGGCTCGCCCCAGCCGGGCGGGACATTGTCGGCGACCACATTGACGCGCGCACCGATGGAATCGCCGGCCTTGCGCAAGGCATCGATGAATTTCTCCAGTTCCGTCACCGTTGCCGCGTCCGGCCAGAAAAACGGATTGGCGTCCACGGCCTTCCAGTCAAAGGATTGCGGCGCCAATGGCCCGAGTTGGGCGAGCCAGCCGCGCACGCTGATGCCGAACTTCTGCGCCAGCCATTTCTTCGCGATTACGCCCGCCGCGACGCGCATCGTGGTCTCGCGCGCGGACGCGCGCCCGCCGCCACGATGGTCGCGGATGCCGTATTTCTGCCAGTAGGTGTAATCGGCGTGGCCGGGCCGGAACACGTCGCGTATTTCTTCGTAATCCTTCGAGCGCGCATCGGTGTTGCGGATCAGGAGCGCGATCGGCGTGCCGGTCGTCTTGCCCTCGAATGCGCCGGAAAGAATCTCGATTTCATCCGCCTCGTGCCGCTGCGAGGTGTACCTCGATGTACCGGTGGCGCGGCGCGCGAGATCGCGGCGAAATTCTTCCGGCGCGATATCCAGCCCCGGCGGGCAGCCGTCGATCACGCAGCCGATCGCCGGGCCGTGGCTCTCGCCAAAGGTGGTGACGGTGAAAAGCTTTCCGAACGAGTTGCTCGACATCGCTATCTCTTGGCCAACGCCGCCTTGATCGCCTTTGCATGCTTGACGATGTCCTCGCGCGCGATCGCGAATACGCCCATTTGCCCGACCGCGAACTCGATCCAGTTGAGCGGCAGCTTCGGCAGCAGCGCACTCAACGCGCGTTCCGCCTCGCCCACTTCGCAGATCAGCCATCCGTTCGGGCTCAAGTGCTTCGGCGCCTGGTCGAGGATGCGCAAGGCGAAGTCCAGCCCGTCTGCGCCGGCGGTCAAACCTAACTCGGGTTCGTGGCTGTATTCGGGCGGCAGCGCGGCGAATTCCTGTTCGGTGACGTACGGCGGATTCGTCACGATCAGGTCGTAGACCTCGCCCTTGAGCCCGGCGAACAGATCCGACTTGAGCGCGCGCACGCGCTCGCCAACGTGCTGGAAAGCGATGTTCTCGCGCGCCAGCGCCAGCGCCTTGTCGCTGATGTCGACGAGGTCCACGCGCCAATCCGGATTGTGCACGGCCATGGCAATGCCGATGCAGCCGGAGCCGGTGCACAGATCCAGCGCACGATGCACGACCGTGCCGTCGAGCCAGGGCGAGAATCCATTCTGGATCGTCTCGGCGATCGGCGAACGTGGCACCAGTGCGCGCTCGTCGGACTTGAACTTCAATCCGGCGAACCAGGCCTCGCCGGTCAGGTAGGCGACGGGTTTGTGTTCCTTCACGCGCCGCTCGATCAGCTTGAGTACCGCCTTCTTCTCGGCCGCGGTCAACTTGGCAGAACCGTAGGCAGGCGACAGGTCGTGCGGCAGGTGCAGCGTGTGCAGGACCAAGTGCGTGGCTTCGTCGAGCGCGTTGTCGTAGCTGTGGCCGAACGTGAGTCCGGCCGCGGCGAAACGGCTGGCGCCAAAGCGGATGAAATCGATGATGGTGGTCAGCTCGGCAGTCACGGTTGGATTCGGTTCGCAACGAGACGGCCAGTATAGGCGAAGGCGCCCGTTATAATGCGCGGATGAATACGCCGCGCAGTTCATCCTCGATACCGATCTGGCTCTTCGTTGCCGCCGCCGTTGCCGTCGCGCTCGGCTTGTGGCTGGGCCAGCGCTTCTTCGCCGAGCCGCCGCCGAAACTCAAAAACGCGGTGCTGTATCCGGCGCCGCGCGCGATCCCTGAATTCCATCTCACCCAGGCCAACGGCAAGCCGCTGACGCTCGCGGACTGGCGCGATCATTGGACCGTCGTCTACTTCGGCTACACCAGTTGCCCGGACGTATGCCCGACCACGCTGACGACGTTCAAGCAGGTATGGAAGGACCTCGCCGCGCGTAGTGTCGCCGACAAGGTGCGTTTCGATTTCATCTCGGTCGATCCGCAGCGCGATACGCCGGACGTGCTGCGCAAGTACGTGAGCTTTTTCGACCCGGATTTCATCGCGGCGACCGGTCCGGACGACGAGTTGACTCGGCTCACCCGCGCGCTCAGCCTGGTGTATGCGCGCAACACCGACGCGAACGGTGCAATCACGGTCGAACACAGCGGCGCTGCGGTCATCATCGATCCGCAGGGACGCGAAGCCGGCATCTTCCGACCGCCGTTCGTCGCGCAAGCGATCGCGGACGATCTCGCCGCGCTCGCTAACGGCCATTGAGCATGCGTCTTTCCGTGCTTGTGCAGTACGTGCTTCCACACCGCGCGCTGTCGCGCCTGGTGTACTGGGCGACACGCTGGAGATGGGCGCCGTGGAAGAACTTCCTGATCGGCCGCGTCGTGAAGGCATACCGCGTGGACATGAGTCAGGCCGACCAATCCGATCCCTTCGCCTACCCGAGTTTCAACGCGTTTTTCACCCGCGCTCTCAAACCGGACTCGAGGCCGATGCCTGCGGACGCACAGGCCATCGCCTGCCCGGCTGACGGCCGCATCAGCCAGTTCGGCGCGATCCGCGACGGCCGGATTTTCCAGGCCAAAGGCCGTGATTTTTCCACCGCCGAACTGCTCGGCGACGAAGCTACCGCCGCACCCTACAAGAATGGTCGATTCATCACGATTTATCTGTCACCGCGCGATTACCACCGCGTACATGCGCCGCTCGCCGGACGCTTGCGCGAAACCTTGCACATTCCGGGGCGACTGTTCAGCGTCGCACCGTTCGCGGTCGAAGCCGTGCCGCGCCTGTTCGCGCGCAACGAACGCCTGGTCTGCCACTTCGACGGGGCGCATGGACCGTTCGTGGTCGTCATGGTCGGCGCCATGCTCGTCTCCGGCGTGGAAACGGTCTGGGACGGCGTCGAAATCCCCCCTTACGCCAGTCGCATCATTCGCAAGGATTGGCGCGGACAAGGCATACGTCTCGATCGCGGTGACGAGTTGGGCCGCTTCAACATGGGTTCGACCGTGGTCGTCCTGCTACCCTCCGGCGCCGCGGAAATCGATGTCGAATTGTCCATACAACTGCCGGTAAAAATGGGCCAGCCTATCGGCCGCGTCGGATGTTAAGGTACTGTTTCATATCGTTTTGTACCCGAATAATCCGCTTGTGGAAAAATCGCGTGCAAATCCCCCCGGCATGCTGCACAATGTGACGCAATACGTCGAAATGTGACGTGCTTTGCACGTTACGTCCTTGGCTATCTGATAAGGTTCGACCGTGACTACGAACGGCACAATCGGGAAATTACAGGGGCTCCACATGCGTATCGTTACCCGAATCATCGCTCTGACCCGCTCGATCCAGCTCAATCGGCAATTCAAGGAGATCGAGAGGACAATTTCTGAATTGCCGCTGGCCACCCGCCGGCAATTGGCGGCAATCGCCATGCGCGAGTTCGCCAGCGCGGCCAAATGCGAGTTCCCGCACCTGTATGGCACCGTCGAGCAGGGCCAGCGCTACCAGCCCTGGGGCAACGGCACCGACATCGGTTACGCGCGCATGAAGGCCGACAATCAGCACCTGCAACTGCGCGGTATCGCGTTGTGGCTCACCGTGGCCTACTACGAAACCAAGGAATCGGCCTACGGCGACATGCAGCAATTGCACCGTCACCTGATGCGCACGCTGCGCCTGCTCAAGGAATCCATGCCGGCGATTCCGGCCGATTCACCGTGGAGCGCCCAGCAGAAGAACCAGGCCGCCGCGTAAACACGGTTTTCCAACGTCAACTTTTACGCCGGGATTCCCGGCGTTTCTTTTGGCGGCTGCTATTCCTTGCGGCACTCCAAAACGCGCAAATCCTGCCCTACCCGTAGCGTATAGCGCGGCGGCTTGAGGTGATTCAGTCGCGCCAGGTCCGCGTTCGTGCAACCGTGCTTGTGCGCGATCGAGCCAAGCGTGTCGCCCCTGCGCACCACGTAGCGGCGCGGCACGGTCTGTGCCGGCGCCGCCGGCAGCGCAGCAGCGTGCAAATCTGCCGCCAGTTCCACCCATTTTCCACTTGTGCACAATTTCGCGTAGTCGGCAGCGAGCGGCGCCGGTACATCCAGGCGCGTGCCGGCATCGAGCTTCTGGCGCGGATCCCAGGCCGGATTGAGGTTGCGCAAGGTGCGGAACCAGCCATCGGCGTTGCCGTCCTGGCCCAGGCACACGGTCAGTTCGTCGAGCGACGTCGGCCGCGTCAATGTGATTTGTGCAGGCGTCGTATCGAGCCTGGGAAATTGCAGATTGTAACGTTCCGGATGCAGGAACAGCCACGCGGCCGCCAGCACCATCGGCACGTAGTCGCGGGTTTCCGGCGACACCGCGAAATAGATTTTCGGATTCCAGAATCCGGCGTCGTCGTGGCGATGCGCAAGCCGCTGCATGGCGCCCTCGCCGCCGTTGTAGGCGGCGATGACCAGTTCCAGGTTGTCGTTGAACACGCCGAGCTGCTCGTTGATGTAGGCTGCGTTCGCGCGCGCGGCCAGCGCAGGATCGAAACGCTGGTCGAAACCATCGACCACACCGAGACCGAAGCGCGCCCCGGTCGCGGACATGAACTGCAGCGGTCCACTGGCGCCGGAACGCGACACCGCGTGTACCTTGCCGCCGGATTCCTGCGCCAGCATTCCGAACAACAGCGCCTCGGGCAACCCGGCCTTCTCGTACTGCGGCCACATTTCGTGGCGCAGATACTGGTAATTCTCCCAGGCACGCATCAGGTTGGGCCGGTACTGGGTCAGCCACTGCTCGATCGCCACCTTCATCGGATCGTTCATGGCGATGATGTCGCCGAGCTTGTGGCCCTTGAGCAACGCGACCGCGCGTCCGGTCTGCGGCAATGCGGCCACCACCGGGGACGTTTCGCCAGGCTCCGGGGATGCGTCCGGCGATTCTTCGGCGCTGTCCGCTACACCAGGTGCAGCATTGGCCGGCGCACGCAGCAGCTTGTCGAACGCGGCGAAGAAGCGCGCCGTGTCGCACCCGTGCGTCGCCGCGCATTGCGTCGATGCCGTCTGCAAGTCATCGAGCGCGACATGGGCCTTGTCCGTCGCATCGCCCGCCTCGCGCGCGGCGAGGTAATTGCCGGTGTCTGCATCCAACCTCGCGTACAGCGCCGTCACCGCGGCATCCGGCGTCTTGTCGGAAACGCGCTGCGGCTGTCCGGCGCAAGCGGCAACGAGCAGAGACGGAACGATGACGGAGAGTTTGCGGCGCATGATCGGGCTCCTCGCGGTTGCGTGCACGTTAACGCGCATGACGCGCCGCGACAACCCCGCGTGCTGCATGCCGATACAATGCGACCGGCGAAATTCCTCGACACTGTCCACGATGGTTACGCAAGACGCAAATTCCGAACCCGCATCCGATCCGCTGCCCTTGCATAAACGCTGGCCGCAGGCGCTGGGCTATCCGCTGCAACCTGCGGCACTGACGACTATTGCAGCCATCGCCGTCGCGCACCTGGTGCAATTCGTGCCCGCACTGGGCAGCGTGCTCGACCTCCTCGTCTGGGCTTCGTTTTTCCAGTACGCGTTCGAGGTGCTGCGCTGGAGCGCGAACGGCCGTGCGGAGGCGCCCGAGATCGCATTGACCGTCAGCGAAGGCGTCGGCCGCTACGCCGTCGCACTGGCGATTCTGATCAGCGCCCTGATCATGCTGACCAACTTCTTTTTCGGCCGCGCCGCCGCCTTCATCGTCGGCGCACTGCTGATGAGCGCGATGCCGGCGATGATGATGATCCTCGCACTCGAAGAAGGCCTGCTGCGTGCGCTCAATCCGCTGGTCTGGCTGATGGTCGCCGCGCGTATCGGCCACTCCTACCTGATACTGGCCGGCTTGTTCATCGCTGCCCTGTTCATACAGAGCATTGTCGCGCTACTCCTCGCTCCCGCGGTGCCGGGAATTGTCGCGGTGCCACTGGTGTATTTCGTCGTCAATTACCTGATGATCGCAAACTTTCACCTGATCGGCAGCGTGATCCACGAGCACCGCGACGAACTGGGCTACGCCGGGCATCTGGAACTGCAGGACGAAATCCCGCACACCGACAAATCGCGCGCCATCCTCGACGCCGCGCGCGCGCGCGCCGCGGGCGGCGACGTGCGCGGGGCCACTGCCCTGCTGCGCGACGAGCTCGCCACGCATGCCGACCTGCTGCCAGTGCACGACGAATACCGGCACTGGCTGCGCCAGGACGGCGACAAGGCCGAGCTTGCGGCACATGCGAAAAAGTATATTCCGATGCTGCTGGCACAGAACCAGGGTCGCCGCGCGATCGACGTGGCGCGCGAGTGCCAGGTACTCGATGCCGCGTTCGCGCTGGACAATGCCGAGGACGTCACCCGCCTCGCCCACGCCGCCGCAGATGCCGGCCAGACCCAGATCGCGCTCGGGCTGCTCGCCGGTTTCCACAAGCGCTTTCGAAATCATCCCGACATCGGCCGCAACTACCTGCTCGCGGCAAGACTGTGGGCAGAGCGCATGAACAAGGAAATGCAGGCGCGCGCCATGCTCAACCAGATCAAGGTGGCGTTTCCCGACGATCCCGTGATCCCGCAGGTCGACGCCTACCTCGCCTTCCTCGACAAGCTCGCCGCGACGCCCGCCAAGGCGCCGCCACCGGTCACGCCGTGAGCCGCTGGCGTCCGCCGCAGGCCGCGTCCACCGCGATCGTCACCGCGGACGGGCAGCGCCGGCTCAGAGCCGAGCTCGACGATCTGTGGCGCGTGCGCCGGCCCGAGGTGGTCAAGGCGCTGGCCGCCGCCGCCGCCGAAGGCGACCGCTCGGAGAACGCCGAGTATACGTATCGCAAAAAGCAACTCGGCGAGATCGACCGCCGCGTGCGTTACCTCGGCAAACGGCTGGAGTCGCTACGCGTGGTCGATACCCGGCCGACCGATACGTCCGCGATCTTCTTCGGCGCGTGGTTCGAAATCGAGGACGACGCCGGCAACGCAAGCCGTTATCGCATCGTCGGCCCGGACGAAACCGACGCCGCGCTGGGCCACATCAGCATCGATTCCCCGCTCGCACGCGCGGCATTGAAGAAACGCATAGACGACGAATTCGAAGCTCAGCTGCCGGGTGGCATGCGGCGTTTTACCGTGGTTGCGGTGAGCTACACAGACATGGCAACCGTCAAATCACCACAAGGTGCTTCGCCGTCGCGCCCGGCACGGCGGCGAGCGGCACGCGCCGATCGAGGGTGACGAAGCGGCCCTTGTGCCGGACCGCGAGCGCGAGCAGGTACGCATCGGTCAGTTGGCGTGGCCCAAGCAGGTGCGTCCAGTTGAACAGATCGTCGTCGAGCAGGCTCTGGTCATCCGCCCAGAATTCGTGATGCACGGTGCGCACGGCCTCGCGCAAGCGTGCCGCCGCCTGCACCGCCGGCACGCTGTTCGGATAATTCGGCTGCGCAAGAAGGCGGATGCACCCGTTCTGCGTCAATGGACACGACGCCCATCCGTGGCGGATGTTGTCCCCCAGCCACTGCATGGCACGCGCATGATGCACATGCGCCGCGTCGAGCAACGCGATGAGCACGTTGACGTCGAGCAGCGATCGCATCAGACGCCTTCGTCGTCGCGCAATTTATTTACATCGGTATTCGATACCACGCGACCACCAGCGGGAAATGGCCTGAAGCCATAGGTCGCCTTGGGCTCGCGCACGCCCATTGAAACCACGCTTTGCGTCAATGCGCGACGCAGCAGTTCGGACACCACCTGTCCAGCGGTTTCGCCATTGCGGCGTGCGATTTCCTTGATCGCGTCCAGCACTTCCTGATCGATATCGAGTGTGGTTCGCATGGGCGTTCCTCATCATCGCACTTGATGTCTTGATGCTAACGCATCAGATGCACATGCGCAAGTCGCTGCCTTGGAAGGGAACCGGGTACGAACGCCCTGCCCGCAACGGCATGAAACAAGGCGCCTCGCAATAGAAACCCTCGCCTTCGTTATCCGCATGCCAGCCGGGAACCCCCGAGAGCGGCAGTGGCCGCAGCTCTTGAGGATCGTTCAGGGCCTGGCCGTCCTTGATCGCCGCCGCCACGTCCAGCGCTTTTTCCACATTTGCATTTTGCGGCAACAGGACGACGAGCGCCTTGCCGGTCAGCATTTGCGCGGGCTTGAGTGCATGTTCGAGCAAGGCGTGGCCAAAGACGCTGGCCTCGATGCGGCCATCCGACCATGCCGCGCGCTCGCGCCAGAACAAGCCGTGCCAGTCGTGCGCATCCCACAGCGCGAGCAAGGCCGGATCGCGCACGGCCACGACCACGCCGGCCTCGTCGAAATGGGTCAGCGCGCATTGCGCACGCGTGCGGTGTTTGGGCCCGACTTTTTCGATCTCGCGGACATGGCGCGCGTTGAGCGCACGCTTGAGTTTCGGATAACGCAGCCAGACCAGCGCATTGAGCAGGTCGTGCCAGTTGCGCTCGCGGGTGGCGATGGCGCCACGCTCGAAAATGCGTTGCTCGTAATGCAGGCCGTCGGCAAGAAGTTCCTGAGTTTGCGCGACGAAGCGGATAGCCGCATCGCGTGAGCACGCGTTGAGCGCAGCAACGCTTGGCCAGTCACCGCGCAGCAGGTCCGCATACTCGCTCCACTGCGATAGCGGCGGACGCATGAACACGTCCGCGTCGACCGCATCCCGCGCAGGCGCGAGGTAACGCATCACGTCAGGCCGCGACGCGGCCCATCAAATCGTGCTCGTCCGCCGCCTCGATATGCACATCCACGAACTGCCCCGGCTTGAGCTTGTGCCCATCGCGAATGCGCAGCACGCCGTCGATCTCCGGCGCATCGGCGCTGGTGCGCGCGATCGCGCCGTCGGCATCGA